>DAIMKE010000199.1:0-8347 GCA_036721875.1 Bradyrhizobium sp.
TGCGCGCGCTACACGTGATCGAGTTGCCGCGGGAGGGCCGCGATCCCGCCGCGCTGCGCACCGATACAGCGTTCCAGCATTATTTTGCTCAGATCTGGGCCGACTTGGAGAAGCCTGCCGGCGTCGCGTGAGGCCAGCCCACCCCTGTGCCGGGCCGGGCACTCGGGCATTGAACGTTGTGGCCTTCAATCGGGCAAAAGGCTCAGCGCGAGGAATTGTACGCCGTTCTGCACCGAATGGCGGAAAATGGCGCGCCATTCAGAACAAAACTACGAACTTGTATATTATTGAAATAGTTATCTAATTTCAAGCAGCCAATGATCGTTTTGGGCCATCCGCCCCCGGGTCCGGAGCGGCTTGTCTCGGGCCGCTATACGCATCGCGTCGCCATCGCCAACAGCCGGCTGACTCGCTCGCCGATGGTAAGGTGAGCGTCGAGTTGCGCCAGTCTTATGCGAGGGTGGGCACTTCGCCCTGATCAAGCATCAGCGCTACGCCCATGCCAAGCTGTTCAAGCGTGCCGGGCGGGCGCTGAAGACGTTGCGCACCTTTCTCGGCCGTGTGATGCGCGACATCAGCCGCAAGATTGCGGGCGACGCCGCGCTTGAGAGGAGGTTTGCCAAGCTGTTATGCTGATGGTGTTCAAGCTCATCCTCGCCGCATTAAAGATCTGGCGGCAGCTCAAAGGCACAAATCATTTGTCGAAACTCATTGCAGGTGTCAGATTCAACGACCGCATCGAGGTCATCCAAAAGCCGGCGAACCGGGTCGCCTGATCACCTTGTCGTCACCCAAATATTCCGCATAGCTCACTCAAGAACGTCAGGTACCCGCGCCCTCGCAATCGAACTGCGCGGCAAGCGTGAGTTTTCGCCTGAGCGCGCCAAGCGTTGTATCGACCGTCGAACAAGCGCGACAGCTCCGACCTACCGACCGGCTCTTCTTAAACTGTTAGCACAAGGTCTTCAAAACGATTCTCGGGGGATTGTCTCACTCCCATACGCCAAGGACAGTGGCGTGCGGGTTACAGTTCGCGCCATACGGAAATCTGCTTACGGCTAAGACGCGCTTCCAAAGTTCGCTAAGGGCAAGTCTCGTCACGCATTCTCATAGGTCGGTTGTTAGAAGCATTCCAATTTGACAGCTACTCCGCGGCAGATTTTAGAAAACCTACAAGTCAGGCCGATTCGAAAAGGGTGTTGCCAGGAATCCATTGCGGACTTCCGGTTCCAATGATCCATTTCATCAAGCGACGAAATCGCGCGAGAAGAGATTGAATTGGGGGCTATATGTTTTGCGTGAAAATACCAAGAACGCTTCGCGTTGGTAAGAACGGGATCAAGTCGACCGCTGAAGAATGCCAATCCGGAAAGGTGTCTGCGGTGGCTGGGCTGATTGCTGTCGCATCGTTCTCCGGCGCAAAAGCCCAGCAATCCGATCTCCCTCCCGTGACGGTCGACGCGCCGATTCAGCGGCCGCGGCCCAAGGCATCGAAGCCGTCACCCGACCAGATCCGGGCTCGCGATGCGCTCCGGCGCGCACCGACCCGGCAAACGACGCAGGCTCCGCCTCCGGCCGCCGGAAGCCGGGCTCCCGATCGCAACCCGTATGCCGATCCGTCCGCTCCCTACAAGGTCGACCATCTACAGGCAGGCGGCAAATTTCCAGAGCCGCTGCTCAATACGCCGAAGACGGTGACCGTTCTCAGCAAGGAGGTGCTCGCGGACAAGAACGCGACATCGCTGAAGCAGGCGATTCTGAGCACGGCCGGCGTCACGCTCGGCACCGGCGAAGGCGGAAATGCCTTTGGCGACCGCTTCTTCATCCGCGGTTTTGACGCGCGCAATGACATCTTCATCGACGGCGTGCGCGATTCCGGCGTCAGCGTGCGCGAGAACTTCTTCACCGAGCAGGTCGAGATCTTGCGCGGTCCGGGCTCGTCATTTGCAGGCCGCGGCACCACCGGCGGCGCGATCAACATCGTAACCAAGCAGGCCACGACCGATGGCAATTTCTACAACATGGACACGACGTTCGGCACCGACAGGACCAAGCGCGTCGTGCTCGACGTCAACCAGGTCATCAACCCGACCTGGGGGGTGCGCGCCGGCGGACTGTTCCAGGATGCCGGCGTGGCCGGCCGGGACTATGTCACCGACAATCGCAACGGCGGCTTTCTGGCAACGACGTGGACGCCGACCGATGCTGTCAAGATCTACGCCAACTACATCCACACCGAGCTGACCGGCTTCCCGGATTTCGGCGTTCCCTATTACCGGCCGAGCACGGCGACTACGGCCGGCGGCCCGTTCCCGGACTTCGGCTCGAACCGCAGGAATTGGTACGGCTTTGTTAACCGCGATTTCTCCCGGACGGGCCAGGACATCGGGACACTCAATGCCGAATTCCAGGTGACGCCCGACGTGCTGATCACCAACAAGTTCCGCGACTCGCACTCGACGCAGAACTACATCGGGACGCTGCTGGAAGCGCCGGTCATTGCCACTCCGCTCTCGGCCTCGACGCTCAGCGCCAACCCGCAGAGCCGCTACCAGGCCACCGACGTGATTGCCAACCAGACCGAGGCGACCTACAAATTTACGGACAATGCCGGCTTCAAGCATACCGCGCTGGGCGGCTTCGAATACGACCGGGAGAGGTCGTCGATCGACCGCTATCTCGGCCTCAGCTCGGAAGCGCTGCCCGGCGGCTTTAGCGGGAACGGTTCGCTGGCGGGCGTGAGCGTGTTCTATCCGCAGTTCACCAACCTCCCCTTCGGTGTGCCGTTTGGCCTCTCGGGATTGCCGACCAAGATCGCGATCGACACCAAGAGCATCTACGTCATCGATTCCGCCAACTACAACGACCTACTGATCCTCAATGGCGGCGTCCGCTATGACGACTACAACATCAAGGTGAACGGCTACGGCACCGTCAACGGCGTCGCCAACGTCTTCGGTCAGCAAGAGCAGCATACGGGGATGCCGAACTTCAACCTCGGCCTGACGCTAAAGCCCTTGCCGAACGGAAGCGTCTACGCCGCCTACGCCACATCGTCGAACCCGGTCGGCGCGGAGTTCGACGGCACCAGCATCCAGTATGGCGGCCTTGCACCGGTGCTGAACGGCAATCCGCCTCAGATCTTCGGTCCGGAGAAGAACAGGGCGATCGAAATCGGCACCAAGTGGGAATTGTTCGACCGGCACGCGCTGCTGACCGCCGCACTGTTCCAGACCGAAAAGGAAAACGCACGCGAGTCACGCAACATCACGGCCGCAACTGCGACCGCGGCGTGTCCCTACCCAGCCGGCACCACCGGTACCGTCTCCTGCCTCAGCGCGGGCGCGGCCTATCGCATCCGCGGCATCGATCTCGGCCTTGGCGGCAACATCACCGACAAATGGAGCGTCATGGCGGGACTCGTGCTGATGCAGTCCAACATCCCGCCCGCCAATACCACGCTCTATGCAACCAATGTCGGCCGGCCGCTTGCGAACGTGGCGCACCAGTCGTTGAGCCTGCTCAGCAAATACCAGGTGACTGATGTCTGGGAGCTTGGCGGCCAGGCCGTCTATCGTTCGAAGGTATATGGCGGCACGTTCCTCGCCGCCAACCAAGGCACATCGATCCCGAGCTACTGGCGCTTCGACGCCTTTGCCGAGGCGAAGATCAACCAGAACTGGAAGCTGAAGGTTCACGTCAACAACATCTTCGACAAGCGCTACTACGATGCGCTGTATCAGAGCGCCGCACCGTTCGTCTTCCAAGCTCCAGGACGCGCAGCCTATCTTGTGATTTCAGCGCGATACTAAGTCGGAAAGGTGTGAGCTGGCAGTTGGTCAATTCACGCTATTCACCGCCACGGCGGGATATGCCTATCACACCCAAAAACCACCGCATTTGTTACGATGCACCAAAGAAGTCGCGCTCAGTTCGCTATAAAGCTATAAGCTTGTTTCAGAACGAGTGATTGAGTCGTCCTTCCTTATGGTGAGCCGAAATGAAGCGCGAGCCGGGCCGGGATCGGCTCACTGCTGAAAAACGGAACCGCGCCGCGAAAGAGCGGCAAACGCCCTGCTTCACCCTGGAAATAAATCAGAGGCCGGTGTTGGTTTTCACTGCGCCGTCCTTGTCGAGCGCCATGAGACGCATTTCTGAGGATTGGTTCGTCGAAGAGCTAGGACGAATGCGCTCAGTCGGATGCTCACTTCTGAGAACACGCGACCAACGTCAAATCAGACCTGCGAACCCGGAGGAGGCAACGAGGCTGGAGTTGGAACGTAGCTTGGACCGGGCTCGTGGCGAGGATACGAAGTATGCGTTTGCCTTCCTCATCCCGATCGACAAAGATCCAAACTGACGCGCGTCTAACGACCTCGCGGAGCCGGATTTGTTCCAGCTACGGCTGACGGACGAAACATCGCGGGAGTGGAAAGTACATAAGCGTTGCGGCGATCAATCCGTCCGCAACAGTTCTGGAAATCTGGGGAAAGCACACGCGGATCCCAGGCCGGCACTTCACCGTACGCAGGCCTACTCATTCAAATGGGCAAGTCAAGCCTGCCGAAAGGGCGGGGCTAGAGTTTGAGTGAAACAAACCCAACTTAACCTAGCGGGCAACTTAATAACTTAGACTGCAAGCCGGAATTCGTGTGGTTCCCGTCGGACAGCCGCCTGGGCTCTTTTGTCAGTCAAAATGATGGATCACTCGTCGCGTCGAATGATCAACAATCACGGGCCTCTCGTTGAGGAGACCGTATCCGTAGTGGCTTCCGTGCGGGACGCGCGTAGCAAGCGTGTCAGGAAGGGGATGAAGCTCCATTGCGTCCGGAACGACATCTCCGACATGGGCATGAAAGTGAGGATCGCGGAACGAACTGTAGTGCTGATGTCTAAAATGCTGGTGGAGCATTTCCCTATGTTCTGTAGTGAAAGTGGGTGCGCCATCATGATGATGCTGCGCGGTTGCGACGCCTGCCGAAGCCAACAGAAAAGCGGACCCGGCGATTGAGAAAATAGTCAGTCGTTTCATCTGCATACCTCGGCTTTAGAATGGCGGCGAATAATCAAGCTACGTATCGGCATTCAAAGGGTCGTGGCATTGCGACAAATGGAACCATTCAAATACCATCCGAACAATATACAAAATTCCGAGATTTGTGAATTGCCTCGTCTATGCTGGGCTGTTTTGGAACGCCATAGCGGCAATTCGACTTGCGCAAGACGACGATTGCTTGGCGGATCCGAGGGCAGCGAACCACTATGCTTGAGCCTTGATTAGAGTGTCCATCATTGTTTGCACAACAGACATGATGCGCGCATTGGCGGCGTAAGCGTTCTGCAACTGGATCAGGTTCGACATCTCCGCGTCCAGGTTGACGCTGGAGGTCGAGTTGAACTTGGCTTGCAACGTAGAAACCACGACGCTCTGCCCCTGCTGCAGCTGCGTCGCCTGAGTCGATGCATTGCTCTGCACGCTCAGGAATTGCTGCAGATAGCGCGAAACTGAACCGGTGAAGGGTTGCCCTGTTGAGCCGAGCCCGGTCTGCGGCGAGTACGAGAATACGGCATTGGTGAGCTGGGAATAGAGGTAGTCCGAACGCGTGGTGTCGCCGGCTGGCGTCTGCGGCGAGGTGCTATAGATCGACATCTTGGTCGGATCGCTCAGTACCGCCGCGTTCACCTGGATGCGCCCGGCAAGTCCCGTCATCTGCGAGCCGGCCGCGGTGATCGCGCCGGTATAGAGCGCGCCGCCGTCGGTGAAGAGCGGCAGCTGCGGATTGCCCGACGCCAGCGACGAGATGGTCTTGGTGAGCGAGGCACTGTTGACGGCCGCCGAGCCCGTGCCGTCGTCGCGGATTTGCAACGTCGCGCCGGAGGTGGCGAACGTCAAAGGCGTGCCTCCGAAAACAGAGTTGAGCGTTGCCAAGATCGAGGTCATGCCTCCGCTGAAGTCGACCCCGACCTTGAGAGGGTTGGCATTCCCCGCGTTTTGGAGCGGCAATGCCGCGGGGTCAGTCACGTTGACGAGCGTGATCTGGCGCTGGGTATTGCTCGTTTTATCCGTATAGGTCAGATTGACGGTGTTGCCGGGCAAGGCGCCTGACAGATTGACGTCGAAGCCGGCAGGCGGTCCCGTTACAGCCTTGCCGGCCGCGGTCTGGTCTGACAACGCGCTCGCAATTGCTGCGGCGAGCTGGTCGATTTGGGTCTGCGCTTGCACCAGCGTCTGGTCGCGCAGCTTGATATCTGCGGCGATCTGACCCGAGGATACCACATTGTTGGCGACCACATCGATCGAAGAGCCATTGGGCAGCTTGACGTTCAGCGCGCCGACGCCGGACTTGGCCGGATTGGGATCGTAAAGCGCGATCGCATTGAGTGCGCCTCTCGAAGAGAAGGCGAACTGCGATGCGAGATCGGCGCCGACGAGCTGAATGCCCGTGGTTGTGAAGATGTTGGCCTGATTCGAAGCGTCGGTTACGACCCGCACGTCGACGTATTTCGACAGCGTGTTGATCGCCTGGTCGCGCTGGTCCATCAGCGTTGCGGCGGACGGATCGTTCAGGGCCAGGCCCTGAAGCTTTCCGTTAATGGCTGCGATCTGCGTCATAGCCGCGTTGGCCTGCTGCGCCGAGATGCCGAGGTCCTGCTCGACGTTGGAGCGCAGCGACTGGATTCCCTTCGTGGACACGTTGAGCTGCTGCGCCAATGCCTGAGCGGCTGAGATCGCTACGGTCTGCGCCGACTGCGCGCCTGCACTCGTCGACAGCGCCTGCAATGCGCTGGTCAGCTTGTTGAGCCCGCTTTCGAGCGTGCCGCTGCCGCCGGGGTTGCCATAGACGCTCTGCAACTGCTTCAGGATGTTGGCCATTTGATCGGCGTAGCCAGCGCCCCCGGTCTCCGTACGGAGCTGGTCCTGCACATAACGATCGAGCTCGCGGCTGACGCCGGTGGTGATAACCGAGGATCCGAAGTCGCCGGTCGTGACCTCGATCTGGTTCGGCGTCTGGGCGACGTAACCTGGCGTCTGCGAGTTGGCGACGTTCGACGAGACGATCGAGAGTGCGGCCTGGTTGGCACGCAGGCCACTCATCGCACTGGCCAAGGCTGAATTCAAACCCATGTTAGCCGCCGCTCACTACCGTAAATATTCATTGAGCCTGTCTCCGTGCATCACGGCCGGTCGATCTCTCTTCCGCCCATGATCAGCCGAGAGAAGGCAAGCGCGATGCCATTGCGGAATCAGTTGCAAAATCAATGCTAAGATGACGCGATTGCGGTGATTTGACAGGGGTAATTTGCCGGATCGGCAAAGATTGCCCGGTTGATCCTGCAATTTCAGGCATCCAGGGGCGCTAACGATAGCCTGGCCAAGCGCCGTGCCCGATTGATGCGCATGGCCGTGGTTGCGGCGACATCAGAGGCGTTGACGGTACAACTTCCCTCGCGCTCGGGAAAATCTGCGCGCGCTTGATTAAAGCTTTCGACGTTGAGTGCGTCGCCAACATGCATTTGTGAGCTATGGATCAGCTGGTTTGTTTAGTGGGTAAAGCTGCGCCAACGTGTCTCGTATACGCTTCATTAACCATACTTTGACAAATGACTGCTCAACTGGGAGCTGGACGCCGCATGATTGTAAAGCGAAATGGGTAAGGCACGCACCGTAATCCTGGTGGCCGCCACTGGTGCCGGCGAAGCCGCGCGCCTCGCCGGCTGCTCCGACAAGTCAGCCCCGCCTCCCGCCGCCCGGTCGTACAGCTTCCCATCATTGACGTCCTCGTCGCCAAGAACGCCATCGGCCCCCGGCCAGCCCGTCAAGCCGGAAGAGGTCCCGTGGCAGACCTGCCCGGCCGTGACCGCCAGCGCCACCTTCATTCGCCGCACCGATCGTCCATCGGAAACACCCAGGCTCGGCGCGATCGCACGTGCTTCCTTAATGCGGGGTGAGACATCCGCGACCAGAAGTAGGTTAAGGCCGACTTCTGCGGCGTCAGGGCTGCGATGCTGCCGCCTGACGTCCGCGCCGTCGCCGGCCCGAACCGTCCTGCTCGAGGTCACGCCGGAACAGACCGAGACGCTCGCCCGTGCGCGCCAGAGTGGCACGCTGTGGTTGGCGCTGCGCAGCATCTCCGACGCCAATGCCAAGGAACCCGCGTCGGATGAGCCGACACGCAAGCGCGGCGAGAGCATCTCGATCATCCGGTTCGGCGTGCCGAGCCAGATGACGGCACAGAAGTGACGATGAGGACTTTCGATATGAAATGCCGGGTCACCACGGCGAGCTTGCGGACCATGATTATCCGCGCCCTGTCGATTTCCGCAGCGGCCGCGTTGACTCTCAACC
>DAIMKE010000200.1:0-7625 GCA_036721875.1 Bradyrhizobium sp.
GGTCTATTCATTCACCGGCGGCGCGCTCTATCAGGTCTATGCCGCGCCGGGCCAGATCACCGACGTTGCGCTCCAGGCCGGCGAGCAGCTCACCGGCTCCGGTCCCGTCGCAGCCGGCGATACCGTACGCTGGATCATCGGCGATACCGAGAGCGGAACCGGCGCCGCCAAGAAGGTTCACATCCTCGTCAAGCCGACGCGGCCGGATCTCGTCACCAATCTCGTCATCAACACCGATCGGCGGACCTATTTGCTCGAACTGCGCTCGACCGAGAAAACCTACATGGCCTCGGTCTCCTGGCAGTATCCCGAAGACCAGCTCATTGCCTTGCATCGCCAGAACGCGGCGGCTGCAACGGCGGCGCCGATCGACGCCGGCATCGATATCTCAAAACTGCGCTTCCGCTATGCCATCACTGGCGACAGTCCGCCGTGGCGGCCGCGCTCCGCCTTCGATGATGGATCCAAGGTCTATATCGAGATGCCGCGCGGGATCGCGCAGGGCGAAGCGCCGCCGCTGTTCGTGATCGGACCGGAAGGCGACGGCCAGCTCGTCAATTATCGCGTGAGGCAAAACTACTACATCGTCGACCGCCTGTTCCGCGCCGCCGAACTACGGCTTGGTGGCGAGCATCAGCAGACCGTTCGTATCTCTCGCACCGACGGGAGGCTGTGGTGACCGACGAGCGAAAGGAGGATGCTTCACCCGATCCAGTCGGGCCGGCCAGCGACCCCATCGCTGGCCTACGGCTTCGGCCTGCGCCGCCGCGCGTGATGCGGCTGTCACGCAAGGTGCTGACAGCTAGTGCCGCGATCGCGCTCGTCGCTGTATCCGGCGCCGTGCTCTGGGCCCTGCAGAATAGTCGCCACCGCAGCGCCGCGCCCGAAGAACTTTACAGCACTGATCACCGCACCACGGCGGACGGACTGGCCGGCCTGCCGCGCGATTATGCCGGAATCCCGCGCCAAGCGCCGCCGCTCGGCCCGGCGTTGCCCGGCGACCTCGGCCGGCCCATGCTCAACGCCGGCGTCGCGCCGAACACAGTCGTTCCGGCTGGGCCCGCGGCCGATCCGGAGGCGCAGCGGCGCGCGCAGGAGATCGAGGCGGCTCGCTTGAGCCGGCTGTTCGCATCGACCAATATCCGGGAGCTGCCTTCCACCACGCCGACATCGCCATCGGTAGCAACACTTGACGCCAGCGCCTCGTCGAATTCCCTCACTCAACCATCGGCCGATACTGCCCTCGCGCAGAACGGCCAGGACAGAAAACTCGCCTTCGTCAATGCCTCGGTCGATCGGCGGACGACGAGCGCGGCCAGGTTGGCGCCGCCGGCATCGCGCTACGTGGTGCAGGCCGGCAGTGTCATATCAGGCGCACTGATCACCGGCATCCGCTCCGATTTGCCGGGCCAAATCACCGCCCAGGTATCAGAGAATGTTTTTGACACGCCGACCGGCGGCTACCTTCTGATTCCGCAGGGTGCGCGCCTGATCGGCCAATACGACAGCCAGATCGCCTTCGGACAGTCGCGCGTGCTGCTGGTCTGGACCCGGCTCATCATGCCCAATGGTAGCTCGATTGTACTGGAACGCCAGCCCGGCGCCGACACATCAGGCTATTCCGGTCTCGAAGACGAGGTCGACAATCACTGGGCGGCGCTCTTCAAGGCAGCGTTGCTCTCGACCTTGCTCAGCGTCGGGTCCGAAGCCGGCACCAGCGGCAACGAGAACAATCTCGTCCAGGCGATCCGACGCGGCGGATCCGAGAGTTTTAATCAGGTCGGGCAACGGGTCGTGAGCCGGAATCTGGATATTCAGCCAACGCTCACGATCCGCCCCGGATTTCCGGTGCGTGTGATCGTCAACCGCGACCTTGTGCTGGCGCCCTACAATCAGGAGGCAGCACGATGACAAAGCTCAAGCTCGGGCCGCTTGTCGACGACAGACCGGTCAAGCTCAGCATCGAATTGCCCGCATCTGTTCATCGCGATCTCGTCGCGTATGGAGAGCAGCTGGCGCGAACCGCTAACACCGCAAGACCGATAGAACCGGTCAAACTGATCGCGCCGATGCTGGAACGATTTATGGCGACAGACCGTGCCTTTGCAAAGGCGCGACGGCTGGCGTCATCGACCTCCCGGTGATTTTGCGCCTTCAGACTTTCTTTGCGCAAGCGCGAGAAGATTAAGCAGCGCCTGGCTGCGATTGTGCGGCGACCAGAGGGCGCTGAAGGTGATTGGCTCTACCTCGTCGAGAATAGGCCGGAGTACGACGCCAGGAAAAGTCGCTTGCGCTGCCGCTTCACTGGTCAACGTGATGCCATAGCCTTGTGCGACCATCGACATCAGCGTGTCCCGTTCAACATCAAAGCGCTGAATGCGAAGTTGGCCCCAGTTCCCAGCGAGGCGCAGCACGATATAGTCGTGCGCCTGTGGCCCGGCGCCGCTGGAGCGAGTCAGGAATGGCTCACCGGCAAGTTCGGGCCACCTCACACCTTCCGCTTTGGCCAAAGGATGGCGCTCCGGGAACGCGACGAGGAGAGCCTCCGTCCACAGCGGCTTCGAATGGCAATCCCCAGCCGGCGGCGTACCGACCATAAAGGCGACGTCAAGCCGCGCCTCGCGAACCTCACGAATGGTGTCTCGCGCTCTCCCCTCCGTGATCTGCAAATCGACTGCTGGATGCAGTTCACGAAACTGACCCAGTAGCTCGGCAAGAAAGCCCGCCGCGATCGACGCGTACAGGCCGACCCGAAGCCGTCCCTGCTCACCGCGTGAAATCGTACCCGCCGTCCTTACGGCATGATCGAGATGTTCGATCCCGGTGGCGACCTGTTCAAGGAAATGCCGTCCGGCTTCCGTCAACCGGACGCCGCGATGGCGTCGCTCGAACAGGAGAATGCCGAGATCCTGTTCGAGTTGTTTGATCCGCGCGCTAATGGAGGATTGACTTACCCTCAAGGCGGACGCGGCATGACGAAAATTCAAATGCTCCGCGACCGCTAATGCATGAATCAGCGAAACGAGCGGAATACGCGAACCCAGTGGGGATAGCGCCACGACGTCGAGCGATCTCGCGTTGTTTGCATTGCGCAAGCCAGTGACGACACGCCGCATATCATGATCTCGCGCAGGAGCGAGCTTCGTGCACCGCTCGCTCGGAGAAGAGGCTGCCAGCCGAAGCCGGAAAAACGGAATATCTCGGTGCCGCAGATATGTGCGACCGGAGAGATCGCCGGCCGCTCGACCTATCCCGCTTCGGAATCATATTGATCGGTTCGTCATTCGAGACCGCTGGATGCAACAATGCCCAGCTCAAAATGCTGGTGGACCTTCGATATTCCGGCGGTCAAGGAAGAACCCTCCTCGGGCATTGTCGCCATTTGCCTACCTTTCAAGGCGGCGCCGCTGGCGGCCGGCAGATTCCTGAACGCTCCGTTTTGTAGTCCGTGGTCCATCTAAATCTCGGTCTATTTCGCGGATAGGGTGCACTGGCAGCACGCCGAAAGATTTCGTGATCCACTGCTGCTACAGCGTATTGAAGACGCGGCAGCTCGATGGTGGAATTCGAATATAGCTCAGCTCTGTTGGGTTTGTCTTCGTCGACCATTCCGCCACTAAAGGTTGAGTAAAATCAGAGTGGGGGGCAATTGAGACCTTTTTAGGGGATTGATTGCTGCGTCCGCTGGATCGGCACGAACCGCAAGACGTCCGTGATGTTGATCGGCGTGGGGTCCCGACGCCGATCGGCGAGCTAAGCTATTGATCTCACGAGCGACGGAGGGATCACTCTTGGTCGCCTATTCACAGCTCACGCCACGCTCAGCCGCATTGTTTGACAGGCAAGATGCGTCATCGAGGAGGCGGATAAATGCGCTCCAGCGCTTGAGCATGTAGTCCATGGCCTTGGCGACATCGTTGCTGCGCGAGAGCTTGGCGCGTTGCGCGCGCATCCAGGCTTCCAGATCGGCCACGAGCCGCTCGCTGAGTTCCTGGCGACTGCCGGCGGTGGGTATTTCCCACGCGCCCATGGATGGACTAAGCCACTTTTCGGTAGACCCGCTCATTTCCGCGGGTGGGAATCGGGAAGCTTATCTGCAGCCGCTCAAAGCCAAACCGCTGCAGGAGATCGTCCTTCTTACCGGCGTAGACCACGTTGCGACGCAGGTGAGTCGGATAGGGATGTTGGCCGAATGATGTGGACAAAAACAGGATACCATTTTTTCGCATCAGCTTCGCAAAGATTGCAATTGCCCCCTCCACATCAGCGACATGTTCCAGAACCTCGGTCGAACTACCGAAGTCGAACGCTCCCACGAAGCGATCAATTGTACTTTCAAGCATGTTGGCCTCTATATATTCGGCGTTGTTGAGATTCAAGCGTTGGTCTCGCCAGCGAGCAAAATCCAGCAGGAATGACAATTGATCGATCAGCAGCACGCGTTTAACGCCTGTCAACGCCAGCGCACTCGTCATCAATCCGCTGTTGCCTCCAAAGTCGAATGCCGCTGTTGCTCCGCACTGTTGAGCTAAGTAGAGAGGTAGTGCCGCTTGTGCCAATGTGAGGCTCCCGCGAAGAATCTTTCGGAATGTGCACATGACCGGGAATTCGAACGACGCATAGAAATGCGTCAGCTGTTCGCTTGTCAGCGTGTCCTCGCGTGCCTCTTACTGCTCCCGCCAGGCTCGGCCAACCTTTTCGATCGCCAAGTGTATCGTTGCCGCGATTTCCTCAACTGGACGATCCGCATACTCGCTATAAACCCGGAGGACAAGTTCATGCGGCGACAAGTCTTTCGAGTCCGGAAATGCCAACCGCAGCCGCCCGAGGATCAGTTGCGTAAATTGCAGCGACAGGCGTTCGATCTCTAAGTGTCTGTCCGGGAAGAACTTGAATCCTATGAATCATTTGTGATTCAAGAGAGGTGGCCTGATTCGGAGGGGCCGCCCGATGTGGACGAATGAAAACCGCGCGCGATATGACCGCAGCCGTTTGCGCTATCCCAGCGATCTCACCGACGACGAATGGCAACTGGTTGAACCGTTGATCCCACCAGGCAGGCGCGGCGGCGACAAACGCACGGTGATCCTGCGCGAGGTTGTGAATGGCCTCATGTACATTCTCTCCACCGGTTGTCAGTGGCGGGCCATCCCGAAAGACCTTCCGCCGCGCTCGACGTTGTACGATTATTTCGACCTGTGGAGTTGGGATCGCACTCTCGATCTCATTCATCATGAGCTTTATGTAAAATGCCGCGAAGCGATTGGCCGGGAAGCCAGTCCTACCGCCGCTGTCATCGATAGCCAAAGCGTCAAAAGCGCTGAAAAAGGGGGGCTTCTATTGATCCACCGGGCTACGACGCGGGAAAGAAGATTAAGGGCAAGAAGCGGCACATTCTCGTCGATACGCAAGGCCTGTTGATTCATGCCATCGTTCATGCTGCTGACATTCAGGATCGTGACGGCGGCGCGTTCGTGATGGCGACCATGTTCGGCTTGTATCCGTTCTTGATGAAACTCTACGCCGATGGCGGCTATCAAGGCCCGCTGTTTCGCCGCGCCGTGGCAAAAATAATGGTGCGGGTGAATGTGGAGATCGTCAGGCGTTCCGATCACGCAAAAGGATTTGTCGTCCTCCCGAAGCGGTGGGTCGTCGAACGAACGTTCGCATGGCTCGGGCGGTGCAGGCGTCTCGCCAAAGATTGGGAGAATCTCAATCGAAAAGCGCTCGCATTTCTGCGCCTCGCTTCAATCAGACTCATGCTGAGAAAACTATGCAACCCAGCATGATCTCTCCGGACAGACTCTAAGGTTTGGATTGCTCCGCTTAGAAAGCTCGAAGCCGTCTGATAGTCGTTCCTGCGCTTCGCCACTGCATAGTGGATCGTTGCCCGCGCGAGGTCGGGAAGAGAAGCGAAACTGAGTGGCTGGCCTTGGCGATTGCGCACCGGATGCGGCTTCCTGACAAAATCGTCTGAATCCCGAGGCAGCCCAAAAGCCCCTCGAGCACCAGATCGACAAAATCTAGTCCCGTTGGCGTGCCCTGCATTCACCTAGCCCTCCTTTTGCGTGATCGTCGTCCGAGGTGAGCTCGAATGGGGCTCCACTCGTTGCCTATGCTTTTACCACCGCATTTCTCAGTTTTCGCACATTCGCTCGCTTCGCGATCTTGTTCCTGTGGCTGAGGACGGTCGACAACCATTCGCCGTCCAAACAATCTCCGTTGATGGTGCTTGCGTTAAACATATGCTCGCGCCGGAGCCGAATTGTATCCTTTGTTGGCATTTTCCACCATCCGGTCTGCTTTAAACGCCTGAGATCCCGCGCTCGGCGCGGCCTGGCCGCATCCATCGACCTAACCCTTTTGCTATGATCTGCTTTGGTCGGGGGGGGGGCTTTTTTCCCAGGGCCGGTTTCCGGAATTTTGCCCGGTCCCCGTGATCATTCGGACCACCTACCGCGCGCTTGGACGGTATCGTGGCGCTGGCTCACTAAGCTATCTCAGTCGCTCCACCTGGCCCCGCGGCACCGCCGAATCGTCGTGACGACATCGACGAAGCTCTCCTGTCCGACTGGCATTCGAATGCTTCTTACTCAGTCGTGTTAAAATGAGGGTTGGTTGACAATGAACTGGCCTAGTCAGTCGCAAAAGCGTAGGCGTCCGTGTTGCGGCCATTCCGAAAAGCAGAGCTCGGAAGGGTGGAGACCCGCCACAAATCAATTTGCCAAGCCACTACCGCTGCGAGCCAATCAGCGAAACCATTCGGATCATATACAGATTAAGTGTTTCTGCCATGAACGGCAGAGCGAAGAGGAAGCCGACGAATGTAGCGATGATCTTCGGCACAAAGATGAAAGTCTGCTCCTGGATCTGTGTTAGAGCTTGGATCAGTGATATAGCCACTCCTACAACAGTGCCGATGACCAGGAGTGGCGCTGAAATCACGATGACAGCCATAATGGCGTCGCGCGCTGTCTCGACTACCTCCATCCCAGTCATGCGTTCTATCGAACAAGTGATTCGCAGCCTTATCTTACATCTTTGCTGATACTATCCCAACGCGATTCGCCCGCCTGCGTCGACTGCTGAGAATTAGAGCCTATCGTTCATCTGGCTGCTTTTTCTGACCTTCCAGATGTCGTCCGTTTAAGCGACGGTCACGCTTTGATCCGGCTCAGCAGTGTGGGCTTTTAGCGAAACTCCCCGGCAGATCCTCGTTCCCGCCGATCACCGTCGTCGATCTTTAAGACGGTTGGCGTTGCGCCTCAAGGCGCGGAGCTATCGCTAAATTTTGGTGACGGCCTGGCCGGTCAGGCGGCGGCGGTTGTGGGCTGACGGTCAGTCGATTTGGCGATGACCTCGATCCCATTGTTGAATGTCACACCGAGAACGAGTTTTGGCAACTGTTTGCGGCCATCGAGACGACGCCAGCTTTTCTGCGCGGCCTCAACCATTTTGAAGACCATTGGTCGTCCGCGGGTGTTTCCAGTGCTCGGCCGGGAAGTCGTAGAACGCCAGTAAGGTGTCCCGATCCTTGCTCAGGCAGTCGGCTGCGGCGCGACAATCAGGATGAGAATCCCGCGACAATCAGGATGAGAATGCGCTGCTGCCGGGGTGACGAAGGG
>DAIMKE010000200.1:7635-8338 GCA_036721875.1 Bradyrhizobium sp.
CGTAGCCCGACCGGAGTTACCCCGGCAGCGGCGTCGACGCCCGAAGGGGCCTCATTTGGCGGTAACGGCGGCTGGTAAGGGATCGGCTTCTCCTTCGAGAGGACCAATTCTTTGGCCGGCCGGCATGTCACCGATCAACAAATGAGGCTTTTCATGAGCTTGCGTCGTACCCATTCGCCAGCCGTCGCCGGTGCAAAGGCCGGTTTCAGCATTTCCGCCGCCTACCGGTTCGAAAAGGATCCCCGACTTCCCACGCAGAAGAAGTCGCCCCGCGAACGTCGCCGGGCTGATCCATTCGCCGATGTCTGGGAGAACGACGTTCTCCCTACGCTGAAGGCCGCCCCTGGCTTGCGGCCGATCTCCGTGTTCGAGGAACTATGCCGCCGGCATCCGGAGTTGGGCTCCGGGACGCGGCGGACGCTCGAGCGGCGAATTCGGGCATGGCGAGCAGTGAACGGCCCGGATCGGGAGGTGATCTTCCGCCAGGAGCATCCGCCCGGCCGCATGGGCTTGTCGGACTTCACCGAGGTCGCCGATCTCGGCATCACCATCGCCGGCCAGTCGCTGGACTGCCGGCTCTACCACTTCCGTTTGCCGTTCTCCGGCTTCGAGCACGCCCACGTCGTGCTCGGCGGCGAAAGTTTTGTAGCCCTGGCGGAAGGGCTGCAGAACGCCCTGTGGTCGCTGGGCGGTGTTCCCGAGC
>DAIMKE010000201.1:0-8337 GCA_036721875.1 Bradyrhizobium sp.
GTTTCGAGCGCGGCGTCGATCCGGCCTTCATGGTGCCGGGACTTGAGCTTGCGACCAAACTCGTCATGGAAATGTGCGGCGGCACGCCGTCGGAGAATGTCGTCGTCGGAAAGGCGTTCGGCGAAGACCGCATCATCGACTTCCCGCTGAGCGAGGTCAAACGTCTGGCAGGAATCGACGTGCCGCTGGTGGAAGCGCGCCGCATCCTGACCCATCTCGGCTTCATGGTCGCCGGCAGCGGACCGGTGGTGAAGGTCGCCGTTCCATCGTGGCGCACCGACGTGCACGGCAAGGCCGACATCGTCGAGGAAATCGTGCGCATCGTCGGCGTCGACAAGGTACCGATGACGCCGTTCGAACGCGGCGACGATGCCCGCAAGCCGGTGCTGACCGCGATGCAGAACCGCACCCGCCGCGCCAAGCGCGCGCTGGCCGCGCGCGGCATGGTGGAGGCCGTGACATGGTCGTTCATTTCGAAGCCGCACGCCGAACTGTTCGGCGGCGGACAGGCTTCGCTCGCGCTCGCCAATCCGATCGCCTCCGACCTGTCGGACATGCGGCCAAGCCTGCTGCCGGGCCTCGTCGCAGCGGCGCAGGCCAACGCCAATCGCGGCTATTCGGATGTCGCATTGTTCGAAGTCGGACAGGTGTTCCGGGGCGATAGGCCTCAGGACCAGTTCGTCGCGGCCTCGGGCGTCCGCCACGGCTTTGCATCCGCCAAGGGCATCGGACGGCACTGGTCCGGCTCATCCATGACGGATGCGCTGGATGCCAAGGCCGACGCGTTGGCGGTGCTTGCCGCCGCCGGCGCGCCGATGCAGGCGCTGCAGGTGGTGCCCGGCGGCGCGAACTGGCTGCATCCCGGCCGCTCCGGCACCATCCAGATCGGGCCGCAGAACGTGCTGGGCTACTTCGGCGAGTTGCACCCGCGGACGCTGGAGGCGCTTGGCGCCGACGGTCCGATCATCGCCTTCGAAGTGATCCTGGACCGCATCCCCGACGCCAAGAAGAAACCGACCCGCGCCAAGCCCGTGCTCGAACTCTCCGCGTTTCAGCCGGTCTCGCGCGATTTTGCGTTCATCGTCGATCGCAGCGTCAAGGCCGGCGATATCGTGCGCGCGGCGCAAGGCGTCGACAAGAAGCTGATCACTGACGTGATCGTGTTCGATGTCTACGAGGGCAAGGGCATCGACACCGACAAGAAGTCGATCGCCATCGCCGTGACGATCCAGCCGCGCGAAAAGACACTGACTGACCAGGAGATCGACGCGGTGGCGGCGAAGATCGTGACCGAGGTGACGAAGAAGACCGGCGGCACGTTGCGGGCGTGATACCGAAAGGTGGACGCGGTTTCGACGCGATACCGTGTCCAGGGAATAGAGCATGGACCTTTCGGCCCTTATCCCGGCTGACATCGGCCGCAACGTGGCGATGGCGATCTGTGCGATCGCCTTCGTCTCCGGAACGGCGCGCGGCTTCTCCGGGTTCGGCTCCGCGCTGATCTTCATGCCGCTGGCCAGCAGCATCGCCGATCCGCGGCTGGTCGCGGCGCTGCTTCTCATCATCGATTTCGTAGCCGCAGCGCCGCTGCTGCCGGATGCGTGGCGCAAGGCCGACCGCAGGGCAACCGCGATCATGGCGCTCGGCTCCCTGATCGGCGTGCCCATCGGCACCTATTTCCTGACCCGGCTCGAGCCGGTGACCACGCGCTGGATCATTTCCGCCTTCGTGGCCGCGCTGCTGGTGCTGCTGCTCTCGGGCTGGCGCTACCGCGGCAAGGAACACACCGCAATTTCGGTCGGTATTGGCGGCCTGTCCGGCTTCTGCAGCGGACTGGCGCAGACCGGCGGCCCGCCGATCGTCGGCTACTGGCTCGGCCGTCCGATTGCATCTGTCGTGGCCCGCGCCAATATCGTGCTGTTCTTCGGAGCCTCGGATTTGTTTTCCGCGATCAGCTACGCGGCGACCGGACTGATCACGATGGATGCGATCCGGCTGTCGCTGGTGGTCGGCCCCGTCTACGGCATTGGCGTCTGGTTCGGCGCCTCGCTGTTCGGCAAGGCCAGCGAAGCGCTGTTCCGCGCGATCTGCTACGCGCTGATCGCAGCCGCCGTCCTCGTCGGCCTGCCGTTGCTGGACGGCGTGCTGCGCTAAGCCATCACCAGATCGCAATACGCATACCCATCGCGCTCGACCCGTTCGCCTGGCGTGACCGCGATCCGTCGCGAAAACATCGGCCCGGCCACCACGCAGGTGTGAAACTCGCCGTTCTCGCCGCATGGATCGACGCCGGCGGGCAGATCAGTCAATAGGCTAGCATCGAACTCGCGGCCGGCGAATTCGGCTGGAAGCTTCTTCATATCGACGGTAGCAATGTACGCTTCCATTCCGCTCGCGATCATCGCCCGCGCCAGTTCCGGCGTCGGCCGCTCCCACAGCGGAAACACCGGAGCGATGCCGGTGCCTGCGAGCTTCTGTTCGCGATAGGCGCGGATGTCGGCGAGATACAAATCGCCGAAGATCATGTGGGTGATGCCCTCGGCAACCGCGCGCGCAACCGCCTCGCCCATCCGCGCCTCGTAGACCTCGTTCGGGCAGGGATAGGGAATCGGCACGATCCGCTGCGGCAGGCCCGCGGCCTCGCACTGGGCCTGCAGAATCTCCTGACGCACGCCGTGGATCGATACCCGGCCGAATGTTTCCGTCACCGTCGTCAGCGCGCCGACAATTTCGAACGCGCCCGCCTGCACCGCTTCATGCAGCGCAAACGCCGAGTCCTTGCCGCTCGACCAGGAGATCAGAGCCTTTGGACGGATCATCCTTTGGGTACCGGCTTCCGCCGCCGCGACTTCGCGGGCCGCTCCGCCGGCTCCGCATCCCTCAGCGCGCCAATCCGGCGCAAGGCAGCTTCGGCCGCGCGCTCGCCACTCTCCCAGGCGCCGTCGATCGTCCCCCACAGCGTTTCGTGGGTCGCCTCGCCGGCGAAATACATGCAGCCGACCGGTTCGCCCAGAACCTTTCGCGACGATTGTCCGCCGGGGCTTGCTGCCGACATCGCGCCGAGCGCGAACGGCGCGGCGTTCCAGCGTGTCGCGCTCGATTTCTTCACCGCGGCTGCGGCATCGCTGCCGAACAGTTTTGCCAGCCATTCCTTTGCGAACGCGACCATGGCCGCCTCGCCCTCGGCTGAGAGATCGCGTCCGAACGAGCCGCCAACATCGATCGAGCACAGCGACGATCCGCCGGCATTGGCGTAGATCAGCGCCGTCTTCATCGAATTGCTCTGTTCGATGACGATGTCGTCGCGCGCGAGGCCGAGCGGATTGCCGGACATCTGCAACGCAATCCGGTCATAACTACCGAGGCTCAGCTTGGAAGCCGCATCGAGCGTGCGCTTCGGCAGTTCCGATGCAAACTTGATGTTGCCCGCGGCCAGTACGTTGGTCGACACGGTGATGACGGCGGCCCGTGCGAGGATCTTGCCCGACGGCGTTTCGACGCTGACGTCGCGGCTGCCCCACGCGATACGATTGGCCGGCGTCGACAGCGATACCGGCACCTGTTCGCCGAGCTTCGCGATCAGCGTGCCGAGCCCCTGGCGGCAGGCGATCGCTGTGTTGCGTTCCTGCGCGCGCGACTTGTCGCCGACGGAGATATCCTTCAGGTCCTTGCCCGAGAAACTGGCGCCGAGCACGAATTCCGCGGTGTCTGCCCAAATGCCGAGGTCCTTCGGCAGGACAGACGCGCAGGATATATCGAAGCGGCGCGCGGCGTCGTCGATCGCGCGGTTGGCGCGCACCAAGGCAGCGAGAAATTCCTCGATCTCGCCGGGTCGGGCGTTGCGGCGGCCGATGCGGATCTTCTGCCCCTGCGGCGCCGTGCTGATCTCGAGTCCCGCCGCTCGCGCGAGCTTGATCATCGGATTGGTCTCGGGATTGTGCATCCAGCGCGCACCGCGATCGAACGGAACATCGAACGTCGAGACGTCGGTCTGGCAGCGCCCTCCGATCTGGTTCGAGGCCTCCACCACGACCACCTTGCGGTTCGCCGCCATGATGCGCCGCGCCGCGGCAATACCGGCAGTCCCCGCGCCGACCACGACGATATCGGCATCGCGCGGCAGCGGTGCCGCTCCCGCCCGGCCGCCGGACCATGCCGGCGTCACCGCCAGCGCGGCGGACGCCGACAGGAAATGGCGGCGAGTCATTGTCATGTCATGGTTTCCGGGGCGTTGAAGGAAAGAGAACAGCTAGCGAACTGTGCCGCATCTCACGAACCGCAGCAACACTCATGGTAAATCAATCATGATTGATCCACTTGAGGCATGAACTGAATTGAAACGGCTTGCGACCATGATAAGGGAACAAAAAAGGCGGACGAAAATCCGCTTCGGGGGAGTTTCATGGGCGTAATGCTCGACACCGTTGGCAAGTTGATCGCGAGCTACCTGCAGAAGGAAGTTCCGGGTTACGAGCCGTTCACCCCCAGCGATCCCGAGCATCTGCGCGGCGTCATCGAGCCTGGCGACGTGCTGCTGGTCGAAGGCAACAATCGCATTTCCGGCATCATCAAATATCTTACGCAATCCACCTGGTCGCACGGCGCGCTCTATGTCGGCCCGGTCGACGGCGCCTATGAGCCCGATGGCGAGCCACATGTCCTGATCGAGGCCAATATCGGCGAGGGCGTGACCTCGGCGCCGCTTTCGAAATATTATCCCTATCACACCCGTATCTGCCGCCCGATCGGCCTGTCCTACGAAGACCGCACCACGGTGTGCCGCTATGCCATCAACCGGATCGGCTTCGGCTACGACACCAAGAACATCGTCGACCTGATGCGCTTTTTGATTCCGCTACCTATCCCGCAGCGATGGCGGCGGCGCATGATCGCGTTCGGATCCGGCGATCCCACCAAGATCATCTGCTCGGCGCTGATCGCGCAGGCGTTCGACGCGGTGCGCTATCCGATCCTGCCCAAGATCACCCGCGCGGCCTCACGCACGGCCCGCCGTGAAATCCTGCATATCCGCGATTCCTCGCTCTACATGCCGCGCGATTTCGACATCTCGCCCTATTTCGAAGTCGTCAAACCCACGATCGTTCACGGGTTCGACTACACCGCCCTGCACTGGGCCGACAAGCAGAAGCCGCTCCCGGAGGTAGCGGGCGAATTCGCTGTGTTTCAACAGGTCGAATCGCCGACGCTTGTTCCTGAAACGATTGACGAAGAAGCGACGCTTCCAGTTGCGGAAGTGACCGCGACGGAAACGATCATGGTCGAACGCGTGACCGTGTCGGAGCATTTCCTCGCCGTCGAATATGTCCCGGTCCGCTCGCCGGAGCGCCGCGCCCGTCCACGCGGCAAGTCGCCGGAGACACTGGCGTAAGCCACGAATCTCAATCCATCAAAACTTTCCCGCCAGCGTCAGCCGCACTGCCAGTGGCTCTGCGGGATGAATGTGACGATCGGCAACACCGTCGATCGGCTCGCCCGGCAATCGCGACAGATAGTAGTATTCGATCTGGTTGGTCTTCGCGTTGAAGAGATTCAGCACGTCGAGCTGAATGCGCAGGCCGTTGTCGAACTTGTAACCCGCCCGCGCATTGAAGATCAGCGACGATTGCGAACGGACGCTGTCGTCCTCGATCAGCGGACGCGGACCGAAATAGCGGCCCTTCAGCGCGCCGAACCAGCCGGTCTCGTGGCCGAAGGTGACCGCACCGCTCGCGATCCAGGCCGGCGCCCCGGGGATGCGATCGCCCGCCGGATCGAAGTCGGTAAAGCGGGCCTTTGTGTAGGCAACATCCAGATCGAACGCCATCCACGGCACCGGCCTGTAATTGTTGGTCCACTCCACGCCGACCCGGCGGCTCGGCCGGCTGGCCTCCGTGGTGCCGGCGTCACCCACGAACAGCAGTTCGGAATCGAAGTCGAGCATGAAGACGGCCACCGAGCTGGTTAGCCCGTCGATCACCTTGGTGCGGATGCCGAGCTCAGCACCCTTCGATCGGACCAGCAACGGCACGCGATCCTGCGGCGTCACCTTGTCGATCGGATCGACCGTGATCGTCGCGCCCCTGATGTCGTTGGAGTGCAGGCCGTAGCCGGCGTTGCCGTAGAACTCGGTCTTGTACCAGGGGCCGAGCACGATGCCGGCCTTCGGGCTCGTCATCGACGCCCGCGCGTTGCCTGAATTTTCCGGCGTGTCGCTGGCGACGCGGCCTGCAAAGTAGTCCTCACGGATACCGACCGTGGTGCGCAGCCAATCGGTCCAGCGCGCCGTCGTATCGGCCCACAGGCCGATATTGCCTTCCCTAACGCCGTCTTCGCGAACGGTCGAGAGCGCGTCGCGCTGCAACGTCTTGAACAGGCCGACGCGGATGTCGTCGCCGCGCGTCTGCAACCCGACGCGGGTCTGGGTCTCGATGCCGGCCAGGCGCATATCGAAGGCGTGGCTGGCATTGAGGCCATAGACCGTGCGCTTGTCGAGCTGGCTGAATTGATCGCCGTTGATGGGATCGTCGAGAAAGTAGGTGAAATTGTTGTAGAGGTTCATCGACGAGCGGATCACATAGGCGTTGGCCTTGGTCTGCCCGTACGCGCTCGAATGCGCCCAATTGCTCGACAGCGAGAAGCGGCTCGACGTGCCACCATCGGTCGAATCGAGCGAACCGAAGCGGCCGGTAATGCCCCGGTCGATCGCGCGCTGCGCCACCTGGTCGGTCGAATTCCAGCCATTGGAGTAGGCCATCGCCGACAGCGTGAATCCGTCGGTCGCGGTGCCCTGGCTGTAGCGCAGCACGCCGTTGATCTTGCGCACATTATCCGCCACGTCCCACGGGCTGTTGTATTTCACGCCCTCGATCGCCGCGAGCAGCGTGCCTGCGCCGACCGCGGTCGACCCTGCCGCCAGTCCGCGGTGATAGCCGAATGTGCCGTTGGTGGTCTCCAGAATGCTCTTCGGCAGCCTGTTGATGTAGTCGATCGCGATGGCGCCGGCGGAGCCGAAGTCACCGACGTCGGCGTAGTACGGTCCCTTGCGGACATTCACCGACTGGATCAGCTCGGGGATCATGAAATTGATATCGGCATAGCCCTGCCCGTGGCCATGGGTCGGCATGTTGACCGGCATGCCGTCGAGCTTGATGGAGAGATCGGTGCCGTGATCGAGATTGAAGCCACGGAGGAAATATTGGTTGGCTTTGCCCTCGCCGGAATGCTGGGTGACGATCAGCCCCGGCACCACCTCCAGCGCCTCGCCGGAGCGGGCGAAGGGCAGCGCGTTCACTTGCGCGCCGCCGATGGTCACGGCACTGGCCGCGGTCGGCTGCAAGTATGCCGGCCCTGTGGTCGCGGACCCCGACGTCACGCCGATGCTCACCGGTAGCGCAATGGGGACACTTGGTTGAGCCGCGGATGGGTTTCTCGCAGCCCTTTCGCGACGGGGCGGCTTGGGACGGTTACGCGGCCTTGCCTCGGGAGGATTGACCGTCACGGCCGGAAGCTGGCCGGGCGTTTGCGCCGCGACAGTCTGGGCGTGCGCCGGGAACTCCGCGGCAAACAGATATGCGGCGGCGGAAAACGCCCCCCAAGCAGTTCTACGCAACGCTCATGCCCCCGCATGATAACTGCTACACTCGACGCGCGACCGTATCAGTTCGATTTTAGCCCGGCGCCTCACGCTAGCAAGCGAAGTATGACGATACAAGAAGATGGTCATACTGCGCGGATGGAAATTCAGGATGCAACGGATCACCATCACCATCGAAGACGACCTGCTTGCCGAGATCGATGCGGCAGCGGAAGCCCGCGGCTACCAGAATCGATCCGAGATCATCCGCGATCTCGCCCGCGCCGGGCTGCAGCAGAATGCCGAGGACGCAGCCCCTTCAGGCCAGTGCGTCGCCGCCCTAGTCTACGTCTACGACCACGCTGCGCGCGACCTGTCGAGGCGGCTGGTGCAGAGTTTTCATGGCCACCACGATCTGTCGCTGGCGACGCTGCATGTCCATCTCGACGATGACAGTTGCATGGAAGTGACGGCGCTGAAGGGCGCCAGCGGCGAGGTCCGGCACTTCGCCGATCACATCATCGCCGAGCGCGGCGTGCGCTACGGCCGCGTGGTGATAATCCCGACCGCGTCCGACAAGAAGCCGAAGGCGCGCAAGGGCCATCAACACGACTGACGCTCGACGACGATCTACTCGCGGCTACCTGTCGGAGCGGCCGATCACGGCCATCAACTCCGCGATCTTTTCGCGCTGGTCGGCCTTGTTGCCGCTGGTGATGGCGTGCTCGACGCAATGCGAGACGTGATCCCGCAGCACCTCCTCC
>DAIMKE010000202.1:0-8313 GCA_036721875.1 Bradyrhizobium sp.
TGGGCAGCGTGCGGGAGGACCTGTTGAAGTTCGGAGCGGGTGACGTGGTCGAGGCGATCCGTAAATCGAAAAACCCGCTCGACCAGTTGCGCATCTCGTTCGCGCGCATGGAGGAGTTGCAGAAGCAAAATCCTGTCTACGCGCGGCGCTTCGCGGAGGCCATGTTCGGGAGCGCGACGTTCGCGCGCTTGAGTTGGGAGGAGTTCCGAAAGGCGTTCGAGAAGGTCGGAGACCTGACCGATGCCGACAAGGCGAAAGCCGAGAAGCTTAATCGGGCGTTCCTCGAACTGAATGCGACCGTCGAGAAGTTGAAGCAGGCCGGTGCTGTGGCGCTGATCCCGGGGCTGACAACCTCGTTGAAGGAAGCGAACACCCTGATCGAAAAGCTCGATGGTCTGGAAAAGAAGGTCAGGTCATGGTCCGGCGGCGGCGAGAGCGGCGACATGATGGGCAACATCGTCTCCAAGCTGCGCGGGCAGGAGGTCGACAGCTACGCCGACCCGATGGGGCCGGACTATAACCGGGGCATGAAGCAGGGGCCGACCGAGAGCCAGCGCAACTTCCTGCTTCCGAAGATGATCGACCCGCGCCGCAAGGAGGAGACCCGGGAGGGCGTCGAGCAAGGCGTCGAGAGCGGCATGGAAAAGTTTTTCCAGAAGCACAGTTCGAGCATGACCGGCAACGCGGGCGGCTTCATGAACGCGGCGTTCGGCGGCACGTCAGGCTCATTGCCAAGCGGCGGCATGGGCATGGGCAGCGGTAGAGCCGCTGGCGGTGGAGCAGGGCGATGGGGCGGTGGCGGCTACGAACTGAAAGGTCTCGGCAACGGCGCATCGAACGGGCAAGCGATCCCGGCACCAAGCCCCGGCGGCGGTAGCGGTGGCACATTGCCCGGGGGAATGAACCGCAGCGGCGAGGCAGCGCCACCGGCTGGCAAGAAGGCTGAGAACGCACAGCGCATCTACAATGAACTGCGCAAGCTGGGGCACTCGCACGAGCAGGCATCGGCGGCTCTGGGGCACGCGCAGCACGAGAGCGGCTTCAATCCATCTGTTCGCGGCGACGGTGGAACGGCGCATGGGTTCTGGCAGCATCGCGGCGACCGCTGGGCGCTGGCGAACAGGATGGCGAAAGCCGCCGGGACCTCGCCCTATTCCCCAGAGCAGGCCGCGCGGCACTTCGACCACGAGCTTCGCAACAAGGAGGCTGCGGCAGGCCGAAGCTACTTCAATTCTAAATCGACGCGCGATGCCGTCACGGCGTTGAACCGATACGTGCGGTTCGCCGGTTGGCAACGTGGCCAGCCCGGTCGCTATTCGTCGGCGGAAGGCTTCGCAAAGCGCATGAAGGAAACCGGCGAGGTGCCTGCGGTAGTGAGCAAGCAGCGGGACGTGATCGGCGGCGTGCCTGTCACCCCTGAGGATGAGGCTGGCGTCGTCGGCAACGCGAAGGGACGCAAGTTCGATGACCAGTGGAATGATCGGATCGACGGTGCGCTCGGTGGCCGCAACATGATGAGCCCCACCGGCACCGTGAACCTATCGGTGACCGCACCGGCTGGCACGAAGGTCGAGGGCAAGGCGGACGGCATGTTCAAGGAAATGTCGGTGAAGCGTTATCGGCAGATGGGCGAGAGCAGCCCGACCAGCGGCGAGTAACGGAAACAGAGAGGACCTTGAAGTGCCGAACCCGAAAGAGATCGCGGCCCTCACCATCAACGGACAGAAGTATGAAGACTGGACCTCGGTGATGGTCGAGGTGCGCATCACCGAAGCTTTTCCGATCTTCCAGTTCGATTGCAGCGAGTTCGACGAGAGCAATCGCAAGGCGTCACTCTCGACGGTCATCAACAATATGAAGATCAAGCCCGGCGACGTGGTGGACGTGACCCTTGCCGGGCAACAGATCGTGCGCGGCTACGTCACCGAACGGCATGTTGCCTACGATGCCCGCAACCATGCTGTGCGGATCATCGGTGTCGGGAAAACCTTCGACCTTGTGACCAGTTCGGTATGGTCGCAGGGCGGGAGCTATGACAACCAGTCGTGGGAGCAGATGGCTCGCGCGGTGATTGCCCCGGTCGGTGTGGAGTTGAAGGTCAAGGGCCAGATCGACGCCACGCCCTACAAGCAAATTCAGGTGCAACCCGGCGAGTTGATCGCATCGACGCTGGAACGCTACGCCCGACAGAGGAACATCCTGCTCGGATCGACCGCGAAGGGTGAACTGCTCGCCATCGGTGATCACGACGCCAGCGAAGATGACAAGCTGATCGAGGGCGTCAATATCGAGAGGTTCGCAGGCGTCATCAAAGACGACAACGTCTATAAGAAAATCTACGCCATCGGGCAGAAGGTCTCGGACGATAGTTCGTTCGGTGATCAATCGAACAAGCTCGTCGGCAAGGCTGAGGGCTCCTCCACGCGCGAGCGGACCCGGGTGACCGTGATGGACGTGTCGGATGACAAGCATGGAGCGCAGCAACGCGCTGACATGGAGAAGCTGTTCACCGAGGGCGCGACCGTCGAGCATAACGTGACGGTGCAGGGCTGGCTGCGCGGCAACGGCGGTCTATGGGAGGCCGGGAAATACTACTGGGTGAGGTCTCCCATGGCGTTGACCGACAAGCTGCTCGGCTGCAAGTCCATCGTCTACTCGCAGGACAACTCGAACGGCACCACGACCACGCTGACGATGGTCCTGCCGGTATCGATGAAGGGCAAGCCGGACTTTAGCGGCACGTCACCGACCACCTGAGGGCAAGCAATGAAGACTGATCTTGTCGAGCGAAGCCTTGTCGAACTCAATGCGCTCAATCGGACCGCTCGCGACATTGCGGCTCCCGCGATCACCAAGGTATCCACCGGCGGCGGAGGGTTGTTTCAAACCGCCGACATCGAACGCTATCGGCGGGCGAGCGCGACCGGGGCGCTCGACGGCGATCATTGATCCACAAGCAACGGCGGAGTTGTGAACATGAGCAAGGAAGTTGAGGCATCGATCCCGTTCGCGGCATTGAGCCGGACCACGAAGCGCATCTATCAGGTCATCTGCACCGAGATCGCGAGAAGCGGCACCGGAAGCGCGCCGATCACAGCGGCGGCTCTGATGACGGCGATCAACTCGAACTCGACCGCCGCAATCGCAGCCGCGTCGCGCGAATTGCGCGGCTTGAAGTTCATCACGACCGAGACCGGCAATCGCGGCGTGTCCGTGTTCGCATTGTCGGACGGCTGGCAGTCGATCAGCGATCCGGTGGCGGCGAAGCGCATGGCCGCCGAAGCGAGAGCAACGAAGAAGCGCGGTCCGCTGGCCCGGTCGCATGTGCGGTCCCGGAAGCCGGTCGAGGTGGAGCCCGAGGCCGTCGAGGTCGAGCGGGAGCCGGAACAGCCGCCGCGCGCCAAGGTGACCCTCGCCATGCTGCCTTGGCCGACCCCCGCCGGGCTCCGGTTGCTCGCGGAAAGTCCGTGAAAAACTTCGCGGGAAAAGGTGGCCCGGTTTCGGAAATCGGCGCGGGCAATCAGCGTCTTAGGGTCCGTGCTGGCTGGGGGTTCTATAGGCCATGACAAGCAGTTGGTTCCGCCAGCGAGCCCAACGGCGAACCGGGGAAATCTTGCGCGTGCTCGCCCACCGCCACCCGGGCAAGACGCCGCCGACCTCGGAGCTATGGCTCCGGCGAGTTCGCGCCCTGCTGGATCACGCTGCGGTCGCGGACCCGGCATTTGCGCGAAGGCTGGCAGTCCGGTTGCTGCCGCACCTGCCACGGCACGTTATCGACAAGCTTCTCGACGAGGTCGGTGACGGAAGGTTCTGGGACGCGGATGCTCTGGGCAGGGAGATCGGCTTGACGCAAAGCATCCGGACGAAGTGCAACGTCGGCACCATCAACGCGCTTGACGATGCTGCGGTGGTCGCGCGGTGGAGGTGTGAGAGAGCGGCGGCGGAGAGACCGGCGCTGCACATCAACCGCGCCGTCGAGTATGATCCGCATCAGGCGCGGCAATCGGGCGCGCGTGACGCAGGTGGCGACAATGACGACGGCGAAGCGGCGATATGTGGTGAACTGGGTGCGCGAGACGCGGGCGTTTGTCGTGCGGAACGTCGAGGGTGACGACATCGCGACTGACATTCAGGACATCACCGAAGCGTGGCTGATCCACGAAGCACTGGAGCGCGCCGACGCCGAGCGGATCGCGGCACGACAGTCCGCGCAATCGACTGCGGCGAAGGTTCGCATGCTCCGGCATCGGTCGGCATATTCGCTGCGCGCGTGATCTTGCGCGGCGGTTGTTGGCTCCCTATCTCGACCCGACCGCAAGGATGCCGCCGGTAGACAGCTTGTCAGCTTGCGCGAGCGCGGCCTCGAACTGCTCCTCAGGCACCTTGGCGAGCTTCTGCCATTGCGAGGATTGTTGCTTAGAAATGCCAGCATCGTTTGATTTCAAGGTAGGGCCGCGAGACCCTGATTTTGCTTTTGGGGGCGCATCCTTTTTCGGCCTGCCAGCGCCTTCACGCTTGCCGCCCTTCGGCTTCTCCATCTTCGCGAGGATTTGCCCGGCCTTCCGTTCGGCTCGCAGCCTGATCTCGCATGCACGTCGCTCGGCCATAGCGCCACTGAGATCGCCCCGGCTCCCTACCCCGGGCCGCCGGTGGAGGACGTCGCGCAGACCCATGCCAGATCGAGCAGCCGCAGGCGTCCGTGAGCGCGTTCGGTTCTGGACGTAGGGAGACACCGGCCCCGGCGCGGACGCATCAGCGGGGCTCCACGGACGCCGATATGTTTCCTGTGCATGACCTCGCATCGAGACCCGGCAAAATCAGATCGGCGCTTATCATTCAACTTATCATTGGCAATAGCAAACCTCGTGTTTCATAGGGTCTGCGCGCAAATCGGGCCGACTTGCTGCCATCTTAGAACCGGCGAAGGTTCTGCTCGCAATCCAATATCAAAGCACGCTAACCTACGGGCACGAACCAGAGGAGAGCAGCACTATGGCCGCGCCCAAAAAGAAGATCGAGCCCGACCCGCAGTCAGTCATTCGCTGGACCCAGCCCGGCATCCGCGACCGGATCGCCGTCGCCGCAAAGCGCAACAACCGTTCAATGAACGCGGAGATCGTCGCGGCAGTCGTCGCGCATCTGGACGCAATGGATGCACCGCCGCCTACGAAGGTGATCGCGGAGCTTTCGGCGCGCGTCGAGACGCTGGAACGGCTCATGAACTCCGCGCAGGCCGATGATCGCCGCGCTAGCAGGGCGGGCTGATCCGATGGCCGGGCACGAGCGAACGGTCCCCGAACTGATCAAGACCGCCAAGGCGCTACAGGCCAAGGCGGAGCACGCCGCCGGGAAGGCCGAGCAGTTCTACATCTCGCTCGGCCTGACGCTGCAAGAGTTGAAGCAGCGCAAGCCGAAGGACATCACATGGCCCGCCTTCGTCTCAAAGCATTTCACTCTGGGTAGGCGACGCGCTGACGAGTTGATCCAGATCGCCAGCGGTACGACGACGGTAGATGCGAGCCGCGAGCGCGCCCGGGTAGGCATGAAGCGATCCCGGCAAAATGGGCGTAACGTTACGCCGGGTCGTCCGGTGAAGCCTGCCACCGAGAAGGAAATGCAGGAGTACCACCGCCAGCAAACCGCCAACGAGTGCAAGCTCTGGCTGGCGGAGCATCTGGGCCGGACACCAGCCGACTACACCAAGCTGTTGAACGATCCGAACATGCTCGACAACGAGCTAGGCAACTGGCGCAGGGCCAAGGCGCGGGCATTTGACGACGCGATGCGCCGGGACTGGTTGATCGAGCACCCCGGCGAGGAGCCGCTTCCTGAGCATGAGTGCGCGTTTGATGCTGAGGCAAGCCGCTGGATTGACGACTACCGATCGAAGCGCAGGCAGGTCTCTGCGGTGGCAAACAACTCCGATGACCTGCCCATGACTATCGAGGACGACCACGACGGCAACACGTTCCTAGTCCACGACGGCAAGCAGATCGCCAAGCGATTGCCTGATGAGAGCCAGTGGACGCCTCTCGTCCCGGGCGTTCGGGTAACGACGGAAGAAATCGGCCCCGGTCAGCGCAGGTTCACGGCTGACTTCGATGCTGATGCCGTCTCCGCGATCAAGCCCGCCACCACTCCCTCAATCGCGCCGCGCCAGCGTTGTCCAATCGCCGTGCTCAATGAGCACCGCGACAAGCTCTTTACCGCCCTCAATGACTACGGCGTCGGCATCCAAAGTGGCCTTCTCAGGAAAAAGGGTGATCACTCGCTTAATCCCGCATCGCGAGAGTTGCTGAGGGACGACATTGCCCTGATGACCGGCTACCTCGCCACGTTGCAGCGCATTCTTGAACAGGGTCATTGCGACGGTGATGAACCGCGAGTGACGGCGACCTCAGAGGCGGTGGCATGACCGGCACCATCACCGACGCCATCGCGGCCATGTCTGCGCAGCTACAGGCGAACCGCAAGAGCACGTTGCAGGACAGGCTCGCCGCCATGACGGACAGGCCGCGCCCCGACCTCTCGCACCTCGACGATCCCGGCCTATGGGCGCGCATCGGAATGACCGCTGACGTGCAGGGCGACGACGGCGAGGTGCGGGAGCAGGTGAAGGTCGTCACCGCGCCGACCGACCCGCAGCAATCGCTACGGCTCGAAGATGCCGCGCGCATCGCCTTTCCGGACGGTTTGATATCCGTGGCGTCATTGCGCCGTGAACTCGGCGCTCGCGGACTGATGCACCGCATCGCAAACAAAGACCTCACCACGCTTGCCGACATCGAGGAGTTGAAACGATCATGCCGCGTCCAAGCAAAGGTCCACGTCTCGAAATCTACAAGGGCAAAAGCAAAGGCCGCGCCCGAATGTGGAATATCCGCGACGGACAGCGCACCCTCGGAACTGGATGCCTTGAAGGCGAGCGCACAGAGGCTGAAAGAAAGCTTGCGCAGTACATCCTCGAAAAGCACGACCCCCGGGCAGCGCAGCGCGGAAGTGATCCGAATGCCGTCAAGGTAGCCGACGCGCTCAACGTCTACATGAACGACAAGATCGCGGTCGGCGTGCCAAGGCCGAAGGCACTCATTGCGATGATCGAGAACCTTGGCGACTTTTTCGGCGCGCGTACCGTTGGCGAGTTGAAGGGATCACTTCAACGTGACTATGCCCGGCAGCGCGGGTCACAGAGTTCGGCGCGGCGAGAGTTGGAGACCTTGGCGGCGGCGATCAACTACTTCGTGAAGGATATGGTCGGCGGCGTGCAGATGAAGTTCCGGGCGACACTGCCTGACGAGGCTCAGGCGCGGGATCGCTGCCTGACCCGGATCGAGGCCGCCAAGCTGATCCGGGCGGCATGGCGACAGCGCGCCGACAACCACGGACCCGAGAAAGGGCGCTACACCTCCCGGCATATCGCCCGGTTCATTCTGGTCGCGCTCTACACCGGGTCGAGGGCCGGGGCTATCTGCGGGGCCTCGCTTGTTCCGACAATCGGTCGGGGCCGGGTAGACCTTGAGACTGGCGTCTTCCGGCGGCTGGCCTATGGCAAGGCGGAGAACAATAAGCGCCAGCCGACCGTGGAACTGCCGCCCCGGCTACTGGCGCATATGAGGCGATGGCATCGGCTCGGTATCTCGAAGCATGCCGTGGTCGAGTATGGCGACAAGCCGGTGCTCCGGGTCAGCAAGGGATGGCATGGTGTAGTGGAGGCCGCCGGGCTGGCGACCGACGTCAAGGAGCGGAAGGTCATTCCGCATACCATGAGGCACACCGGGATCAGTTGGTATCTGGCCTCCGGGGTTCCGATGGATCAGGTCAGCGACTATTGCGGCGTGTCGATTGCGATCATCAAGAAGCACTACGGGCACCACCTGCCGGGCCGGAACGATGCGATCATTGCGGCCTCCGGAACATTCGGAAAACGCGCACCAGTTACGCACCAGAAACAGGCCAATCGGGCATGAACAAACCGGGACGGGATGCAACGAATATGCTGGTTTTTCAGGGTGGCTCCGAGACGAAAGCCCGTTTACACCGAGAGGGTCGGGAGTTCGAATCTCTCGCCGCCTACCAGCCTTCGCGCTTTGCGCTACGGCTGGGCAAGCCAGCCGGGGCGTAAAGTGCGAAGGCTGTTTCGCCGAAGTTGCGGAGCAACGAAGGCGGACCGTTGCTGCGCCAAGACTGCGCTTCTGAAACAGAAAGAGGAGCGCATCCATGGACGCCCCCACCCACGATCAGAACGCCGACCAGGTCGCTTACTGGAACGGTCCCGCAGGCCAGCGCTGGGCCGATCGGCAGGCGGCGCAGGAC
>DAIMKE010000203.1:0-8302 GCA_036721875.1 Bradyrhizobium sp.
GCATGGAAGGCGCCGGAGCCGCGCTACGAGCGGGGCTATGGCTGGATGTTCACCCGCCACATCAAGCAGGCCAATGAAGGCTGCGACTTCGATTTCCTGGAGACGGGTTTTGGCAAACCGGTCGACGAGCCGGCTATTTACTAGTTTGCCTGTCGTTCCAGGGCGCGAAGCGAACTACGGTGCGCAATTGCGCACCTGGGAACCTCGAGATTCCGGGTTCGATGCTGACGCATCGCCCCGGAATGACGGATGAAAGGAACACGATGACAAAATTGAGCGACGCCACCCGCAACAAACTCAAGTCCGTCTCCACCGCCACCGTAGCCACCGCACTGTTCAAGCGCGGTTTCCGCATCCAGATGATCCAGGACGTGCATCCGCTTGGCCCCAATCAGCCGGTGCTGGTCGGCGAGGCCTTTACGCTGCGCTACATGCCGGCGCGCGAGGACCTTAACACGATCGACGTGTTTCGCGACCGCGCCCACCCGCAGCGCAAGGCGATCGAGGATTGCCCGGTCGGCGCGGTGCTGGTCATGGACAGCCGCAAGGATGCTCGCGCCGCATCCGCCGGCGCCATTTTGGTGACGCGGCTGATGCAGCGTGGCTGCGCCGGCGTGATCACCGACGGCGGCTTCCGCGATTCCGCTGAGATCGCCGCGCTCGGCTTTCCCGCTTATCACCACCGCCCGAGCGCGCCGACCAATCTGACGCTGCATCAGGCGATTGAGATCAACGTGCCGATCGGCTGCGGCGACGCGCCGGTGTTTCCCGGCGATGTCATCCTCGGCGACAGCGACGGCGTCATCGTCATACCCGCGCATCTCGCAGACGAGATCGCCGACGAGGCGGTCGAGATGACCGCGTTCGAGGATTTCGTCACCGAGCAGGTCCGCGGCGGCCGTTCGATCCTTGGCCTCTATCCCGCCACCGACGAGCAGACGCCAAAGGACTTTGCGGCCTGGCGCAAGGCCAACGGCAGGTGATTTCCTACTCGGCCGGACTGCGCGCGATATTGCCGGCCGATGCCTCGCCATGCTGAGTCAGCGGCCGGTTGCCGGCCAATGCGCGCAGCAGCACGTAGAACATCGGCGTGAAGAAGATGCCGAACGCGGTGACGCCGATCATGCCTGAAAACACCGCGACCCCCATGGCGTGACGCATCTCGGAGCCTGCGCCACTGGAGATCACCAGCGGCACCACGCCCATGACGAAGGCAAGCGACGTCATCAGGATCGGCCGCAGCCGCAGGCGGCTGGCTTCGATCGCGGCCTGCACCGGCGTGCGTCCGGCGAATTCCAGTTCGCGCGCGAACTCCACGATCAGGATGGCGTTCTTGGCCGACAGTCCCACCAGAACGATCAATCCGATCTGGGTGAACACGTTGTTGTCGCCCCCGGTCAGCCAGACGCCGAGCATCGCCGCCAGCAATCCCATCGGAACGATCATGATGATCGACAGCGGCAGGGTCAGGCTCTCGTACTGTGCGGCGAGCACCAGGAATACCAGCAGCAGCGCCACCGGAAACACCACCAGCGACGAATTGCCGGCAATGATTTCCTGATAGGTCAGGTCGGTCCACTCGAACGCGATGCCCTTTGGAAAGGTCTCTGCCGCGATCTTCTCCACCGCGGCCTGGGCCTGGCCGGTCGAATAGCCGGGCGCCGCGCCGCCATTGAGGTCGGCGGTAAGGAAGCCGTTGTAGCGCATGGCGCGCTCCGGTCCGGCGCTTTCCTTGATCTTCAGCAGCGCCGACAGCGGCACCATCTCGCCGGTGTCGGCGCGCACTTTCAACAGCCCAACATCGTCGGCGCGGGCGCGGAATTTAGCATCCGCCTGCACCCGCACCGAATAGGTGCGGCCGAACTTGTTGAAGTCGTTGACGTAGATCGAGCCGAGATAGATCTGCATGGTTTCAAACACGCTGGTCACGGGCACGCTGAGCTGCCGCGCCCGGGTGCGGTCGATATCGGCGTAAAGCTGCGGAACGTTGACCTGATAGCTGGAGAACAGCCCGGCCAGTTGTGGCGCGGCCTGGGCCTTGGCGATGAACGCCTTGGTGGCGTCGTTGAGCGCGTCATAGCCGAGCCCGGCGCGATCCTCGATCTGCAGCTTGAAGCCGCCGATGGTGCCGAGTCCCGCCACCGGCGGCGGCGGGAACATGGCAATGAAGGCTTCCTGGATCGCGGAAAACTTGCCGTTGAGCTGACCAGCGATCGCGCCCGCGCTGAGATTGGCCGCCTTGCGCTCCTCGAAGGGCTTCAACGTGACGAACACGATCCCTGAGTTCGAGCTGTTGGTGAAACCGTTGATCGACAGGCCGGGAAACGCCACGGCGCTTTCGACGCCCGGCAGCTTCAGGGCGATATCACCCATGCGGCGGATCACCTCCTCGGTGCGGTCGAGCGTCGCGCCGTCGGGCAATTGCGCGAAGCCGACCAGATATTGCTTGTCCTGGCCGGGGACGAAGCCGCCGGGCACTGCCTTGAACAGCCCGAACGTGACGCCGATCAGCGCGACATAGCCGACCATCACGATGGCCCGGCGCGAGATCACCCGTTTGACGCCGTGGCCGTAGGCTTCGGAACTGCGATGAAAGAAGCGGTTAAAACGCTGGAAGAACCAGCCGAGCACGCGATCCATGCCGCGGGTCAGCGCGTCCTTTGGTGCGTCGTGGGATTTCAGCAGCACGGCCGCCAGCGCCGGCGACAGCGTCAGCGAATTGAATGCCGATATCACCGTCGAGATCGCCACCGTCAGCGCGAACTGCTTGTAGAACTGGCCGGTCAATCCGGTAATGAACGCCAGCGGCACGAACACCGCGATCAGCACCAGTGCGATGGCGATGATCGGGCCGGTGACTTCCTGCATCGCTTGATAGGCGGCCTCCTTTGGCGTCAGCCCTTGCTCGATGTTGCGCTCGACGTTCTCGACCACGACGATGGCGTCATCGACGACGATGCCGATCGCCAGTACCAGCCCGAACAGGGTCAGCGCGTTGATCGAGAAGCCGAATACATGCATGACGGCAAAGGTGCCGATGATGGAAACCGGCACCGCGATCAGCGGGATGATCGACGCGCGCCAGGTCTGCAGGAACAGGATGACCACCAGAACGACCAGGGCCACGGCTTCCAGCAACGTGTGCACCACCGCCTCGATCGAGGCGCGAACGAATTGTGTGGGGTCATAGACGATGCTGTAATCCATCCCGTCGGGCATGTTCGCCTTCAGCTCGACCATCATCTTGCGGACGGTGTCGGAAATCTGGATGGCGTTGGAGCCCGGCGACTGGAAGATCGGCACTGCGACCGCTGATTTGTTGTCCAGAAGCGAGCGCAGCGAATAGTCCGCCGCGCCAAGCTCGATCCGGGCGATGTCGCGCAGCCGTGTGACTTCGCCATTGGCGCCGTTCTTGACGATGATTTCGCCGAATTCTTCCTCGGTCTGCAGCCGCCCCTGGGCGTTGATGGAGAGCTGCAGATCGAGCCCGGCCTCGCTTGGCGATGCCCCGACGACGCCGGCCGCGGCCTGGACGTTCTGGGCCCGGATCTCGCGCACCACGTCGGCGGCCGACAGGCCCCGCTCGGCGACCTTCTGCGGATCGAGCCAGACCCGCATCGAATAGTCGCCGGAGCCGAACAATTGCACCTGGCCGACGCCTTCGATGCGCGCCAGCCGGTCCTTGACGTTGAGCACGGCATAGTTGCGCAAATAGGTCATGTCGTAGCGGCCATTCGGCGACAGCAGATGCACCACCATGGTGAGGTCGGGCGCGCTCTTGATCGTGGTGATGCCGAGGGTGCGGACCTCGCTGGGCAGTCGCGGTTCGGCCTGCGCCACCCGGTTCTGCACCAGTTGCTGCGCCTTGTCCGGATCGGTGCCGAGCCGGAACGTCACGTTGAGCGTCATCAATCCGTCGGTGGTGGCCTGGCTGCTCATATAGAGCATGCCTTCGACCCCGTTGATCTGCTCCTCGATCGGCGTCGACACCGTCTCGGCGATCACCTTCGGATTGGCGCCCGGATATTGCGCGCGCACCACCACCGTCGGCGGCGCCACTTCCGGATATTCCGAGATCGGCAGCGCCGGCATCGACAGCAGTCCCGCCACGAAGATCAGGGTCGACAGCACCGCTGCGAGGATCGGCCGATCGATGAAAAATCTGGAAAAATTCATGACACTGTCTCGCTGATATCAGGACTGCGAAGCGCAAGGCTCCCGGCGCGGCCGATCGCGATCGACCGCACTGATTCACTTCTGTTGCTTCTCGGTATTTGCCCGGCGCTTTCGCAAATGCGCCGGGATCAGGTGCTATTCTTTTGATTTGAGCATGATCTTCTCGGAAAACCGGTAACCACTTTTCCGGATCATGCTCTAGCGCTGCGCCACCTGGTTCGCGGAAGAAGCAAAACCCATCGCCACCACCTCGGGCGCGACCAGCGCACCGGGGCGCACCCGCTGCAGTCCCTTGACCACGATGCGTTCGCCGGCGTGTAGCCCGCCGGTGACCACGCGCATGCCTTCGATCGATACGCCGAGCGCAACTTCGCGATATTCCGCCTTGCTGTCCTTGTCGACGACCATCACGAATTTCTTGTTCTGGTCGGTGCCGACGGCGCGTTCGCTGATCAGCAGCACCGGCTCGGCCTTGGGTTGCCCCATCAGCAGCCGCGCAAACTGGCCTGGCATCAGCCTGCCATCGACGTTGTCGAACACCGCACGCACCCGCACGGTACCGCTGCGCGCATCGACCTGGTTGTCGATCAGCTGCATCTTGCCCTTGTAGGGCGTGCCGTCGGTGGCGCCGGTTCCCATCTGCACCGGGATGCGTCCGATCTCGGACGGCGTCGATTCGTCCGCGAGCGTCCGCAATGCCCGCGTCACCACCTGCTCGTCGGCATTGAAGCTGGCATAGATCGGATTGACCGAGACCAGCGTTGTCAGAACCGGCGTGCCTGGTCCGGCGGCGATCAGGTTGCCGACGGTGATTTCGAGCTTGCCGACCCGCCCGGAAACCGGCGCGCGTATTTCAGTGTAGCCGAGATTGAGTTTCGCCGTTTGCAGCGTCGCCTCGGCCGCTTGCAGATTGGCTTCGGCCTCGCGGTAGGCGTTGATGCGGCCGTCGAAGTCGCGTTGCGAGATCGTGCGCGAATCCGTCAATTGCTGGCCGCGCTCGAAATCGCTCCTGGTCAGGATCAGGCGCGCCTTGGCCGCGGCCACCTGGCCTTCGGCGCGCGCCACATCGGCCGCATACAGCGACGGATCGATCAGGATCAACAGGTCTCCCTGTTTGACCAGCGCACCTTCCGTAAAATGAATTTCCTGAATCGCGCCTGCGACCCGGGAGCGGATTTCGACCCGTTCGACAGCCTCGAGCCGGCCGGAAAACTCGTCCCAGGGCACGGTCTGCCGGGGCGCGACGACAGAGACCGAAACCGGCAGGGCCGTGGGTGCCGCTGTGGTCGTTTCGGCCTGCGCGCTTCCGCCTCGCCCGCTCAGGAAGCTGCCGCCTGCGGCGATGGCCAAAGCGGCCAGCACCAGTCCACTCGCAACCAAGCGATTGTTTTTAATGATATTTTTCATGGAGACCCCAATTGGCAGGACATTCGGCGCTGGAACAGGTTTGAACAGACCGGACCCGGTTACGACACCCGATCACCGTTTACATTGCAGCGCACACATTCGTAACGTTCGGTATAAATGGTCTATCGACATGTCCTGTCAAGTCACTTATCTAACGATTGGTAGGAAACTAAAGGAGGACCCATCATGGCGATGGGACGGCCGCGCGAATTCGATGTCGACAAGGCGCTCGACCTGGCGCTCCAGGTGTTCTGGCGCAAAGGCTACGAAGGCGCGTCGATGGCGGACCTCACAGAAACCATGGGGATCACCAAGCCAAGCCTTTATTCCGCGTTCGGCAACAAGGAAGAACTGTTTCGCAAGGCGCTGGATCGTTACGTCGACGGCCCCGGCGGTTACTTTCAGGTCGCGCTGGCCAAGCCGACCGCGCGCGCCGTGGTCGAACACCTGCTGTATGAAAGCGCCGCTGCGGTCACGGACCCGAACCATCCGCCGGGATGTCTGGCGGTGCAGGGCGCCCTGAGCTGCGGCGACGCCGCCGAATCGATCAAGCAGGAACTGATGTCGCGCCGCGCCAAAGGCGAACAGGATCTGCGCCAGCGCTTCGAGCGGGCGATCGCGGAAGGCGACCTGCCTGAGGGATCCGATGCCGCCGACCTCGCGGCCTACCTCTCTGCGATCCTGCAGGGCATGGCGGTGCAGGCGGCCGGCGGCGCCACGCGCAAGCAATTGCGGAGGATCGCGGAGATGGCGTTGCGCACTTGGCCGCCTGGTTTGGCGTCGGTCTGACGTTCACACCTCCGCCTTCTCCGCCAGCCCGACCGCCCAAAGCGCAAACGCATACGCAATCGCGACCTCATCGAGCCGGTTGAATCGTCCCGACGCGCCGCCGTGGCCCGCGCCCATGTTTGTGCGCAGCAGCACCGGGCCGCCGCCGGACATGGTGGCGCGCAGGCGCGCGATCCATTTCGCCGGCTCCCAATAGGTGACCCGCGGATCGGTCAGTCCGCCCATCGCCAGGATGGCCGGATAGTCCTTCGCGGCGAGATTGTCGTAGGGCGAATAGGACAGGATGGTGCGAAAATCCTTTTCGCTCTCGATCGGGTTGCCCCATTCCGGCCATTCCGGCGGCGTCAGCGGCAGGGTGTCGTCGAGCATCGTATTCAGTACGTCGACGAACGGCACTTCGGCGACGATGCCGGCGAACAATTCGCCTGACCGGTTTGCCACCGCGCCCATCAGCATGCCGCCGGCGCTGCCGCCATGGCCGACGATGCGCCTTGTGCTGGTGTATTTCGCCTCACACAGCGCGCGCGCCGAGGCCGCGAAATCATCGAAGGAGTTCGTCTTCTTCTCGCGCTTGCCGTCGAGATACCAGCCCCAGCCCTTGTCGGCGCCGCCGCGGATATGAGCAATCGCATAGACGAAGCCGCGATCGACCAGCGAGAGCCTGTTGGCCGAGAACGAGGCCGGCATCGCCATGCCGTAGGAACCGTAGCCGTAGAGCAGCAGCGGCGCGCTTCCGTCGCGCACCAGGTCTTTCCGATGCAGGATCGAGACCGGCACCAGCGCCCCGTCATGCGATGGCGCCATGATGCGCGTGGTGACGTAGTCCGCCGGATTGTGGCCGGACGGAATTTCCTGGCGCTTGCGCAGTACGCGCGTCCGCGCCGCCATGTCGTAGTCATACACTTCCGACGGCGTCGTCATCGACGAATAGGAAAACCGCAAATTCGTGGTTTCGAACTCGTAGCTGCCCATGGTGTCGAGCGAGTAGGCGGCTTCGTCGAAGGCGATGGCGTGCTCTTCGCCCGTTTTGAGATCGCGGATGATGATCGCGGGCAGCGCGTTGGCGCGCTCCAGCCGCACCATGTGGCCGGCATAGAGCTCGACATCGAGCACATAGATGCCCTCGCGATGCGGGATCAGGTCGCGCCAGTTGGCGCGCTCCGGCGAGGCTAGCGGCGCCGTGACGACCTTGAAGTCGATCGCGCCGTCGGCATTGGTGAGGATGAAGAGTTCGTCGCCTCGGTCGGCGAGCGAATATTGCACGCCTTCCTCGCGCGCGGCGACCAGCCGCGGCGGCGCTTCGGGATGGTCGAGGTCGATCAGCCGCTGCTCCGACGTCTCGTGGTCGCCGCCGGCGATCACGCAGAAGCGTCCCGAAGAGCTCTCGTGCAAATGGGTGAACCAGCCGGAGTCCGGCTCCTCATAGACCAAGGTGTCATCCGCCTGCTTCGTGCCGAGCCTGTGGTGCCAGACCTGCATCGGCCGATGGTTGTCGTCGAGCTTGACGTAGAAGAAGCTGCGGCTGTCCCGGCTCCAGACCACGCCGCCGTCGGTCTCCTCGACAAGGTCGTCAAGATCGGCAGACGTCGCCCAGTCGCGCACGCGGATCGAGAAATATTCCGAGCCCTTGGTGTCGGCGGTCCACGCCTGCAGCTTATGATCCGGCGAATGCCGCGCGCTGCCAAACTTGAAATACTCCTCGCTGGCGGCGAGGGCATCGCCGTCGAGCACGATTTGTACGTCGCCGCCGTCGCGCGGGGTGCGGCCGAACATTTCATGCTGCCCGCCCTCGCGGAATTTGCGCAAATAGGCGAACGGGCCGTCCGGCGAGGGCACGCTGGAATCGTCCTCCTTGATGCGCCCGCGCATCTCCGCAACGAGTTTCTTCTGCAGGGCGGCGGTATGGCCGAGCAGGCTCTCGGTGTAGTCG
>DAIMKE010000204.1:0-8263 GCA_036721875.1 Bradyrhizobium sp.
AATAGGTGCCGCCGACGCGACGCTTGAACATTGCGGTACCTATAATCAGGGCAAACAGGCCCGGCACCAGAATGATTGCGGCGATGGTAAAGGTGAGACTGTGGAAGGGCTGCCAGAACAGCGGCAACGAAGTGATCTGGTTCCAGTCCATGAAATCCGGAATCCCGGGCGTGGACTGGATCTTGGTGTTCTCGACGCTGGAGGCTTCCAGCTTGAGGAACATCGCCATGCAGTAGCCGCCGAGGCCGAAGAACACCCCCTGCCCCAGGCTCAGAATGCCGCCATAGCCCCAGCACAGCACCAGCCCGATCGCGACAAAGGCGTAGGTTAGATATTTCGCGACCAGGTTCAGGCGGAACACATCCAGCGACAGCGGCAGGATCACGAACAGGACGACGGCCAGAGCAACGAAGCCGATGAGTTCGGATCGATTGAAGAAGCGTGAAGTGATGATCATGACCGTGCCTGCTCTCTGTTATTTGCGGACTTTGAGGGCGAACAGACCTTGCGGCCGCAGCATCAGGATTCCGACGACAGCCAGCAACGTGAGCACCTTGGCCATCGAGCCCGACATGAAGAATTCCAGCGTCGATTGCGTCTGCGAGATCGAGAAGGCGGAAGCGATGGTGCCGAGCAGGCTGGCCGCGCCGCCGAACACGACGACCAGGAAGGTGTCGACGATGTAGAGCTGGCCTGAAGTGGGCCCGGTCGAGCCGATCATGGTGAAGGCGCTGCCGGCGACGCCGGCGATCCCGCAACCCAACCCGAAAGTATAACGGTCGACTTTCTCGGTATTGATACCGACGGCGCCGGCCATGATGCGGTTCTGCACCACGGCGCGGACCTGTCGGCCCCAGCGCGACTTGTACAGGACGTAGGCGACCACGACGGTGATCAGCAGCGTCAGGCCCATCACGAAGACGCCGTTGATTGGAACCTCGATGCTGTCGGTCACTTTCAGCGAACCCAGCATCCACTGCGGCAATTCGACACCGACCTCGCGCGGACCGAACACCGAACGATAGGTCTGCTGCAGGATCAGGCTCAGGCCCCAGGTGGCGAGCAGCGTATCGAGCGGACGCTTGTAGAGATGGCGTATCAACGCCCATTCGACCAGCATTCCCAGCGCGCCGGAGGCCAGGAACGCCAGTATCATCGCCAGGAAGAAGTAGCCGCTGAACAGGCTCGGCAGAAAGCTCTGGAAGAAATTCGACGTCAGCCAGGTGACGTAGGCGCCGAGGATCATGAACTCGCCATGCGCCATGTTGATGACGCCCATCTGGCCGAAGATGATCGCAAGACCGAGCGCCATCAGGACGTAGACGGAAAACAGGATCAGCCCTGCAAAGCCCTGCATGACGAAGATGGAGCCCAGATCACCAATCGAATAGTCGCCGAACATCTCAGTTCTCCGTCGAGGGGACAGGGGTCCCGCGTCGCGAACGAATTCGCGACGCGGGGTCGTCGAGCGCGGATTGACGGTCCACGCCAGGGAGCTGCTGCCTTGGGAATGCCGCGGTGAGCGACGCGCGCTTACTGGTAGCCCTTCGGGAACGGATCGGGCTCGATCAGGTCGGCGGTCTCGAAGATCAGTTCGAACTGGCCATCGAGCTTGGCGCGGCCGACGCGGGTCTTCGACCAGAGGTGATGGTTTTCGTGGATGCGCACGTACCCTTCGGGCGCCCCCTTGAATTCGACACCGGTCGAGGCGGGCGCGATCTTGTCGATGTCGAAGCTGCCGGCCTTCTCGACCGTCAGTTTCCACAGCCACGGGCCGAGATAGGCGGCCTGCGTGACGTCGCCGATCACGGTCTTTTCGCCCCACATCTTCTTGAAGGCCGCGACGAACTCCTTGTTGTTCGGATTGTCGAGCGACTGGAAGTACTTCATGCAGGCATAGGCGCCCGCGATGTTCTCGCCGCCGATGCCGTCGATTTCGTCCTCGGTCACCGAGATCGTGAGCAGCGCCTGCTTCGAGAGATCGATGCCGGCCGCCTTGAGCTGCTTGTAGAAGGCGACGTTCGAGCCGCCGACCACGTCGGTGAAGATCACGTCGGGCTTGGTCAGCTTGATCTTGTTGATGACCGAATTGAACTGGGTGCTGCCGAGTGCATAATATTCCTCGCCGACCACCTTGCCCTTCAAGACGTTCTCGACGTGTTTGCGCGCGATCTTGTTCGAGGTGCGCGGCCAGATGTAGTCCGAGCCGATGAAGAAGAACGATTTGGCGCCCTTCTCCTTGGCGATCCAGTTCAGGCCGGCGAGGATCTGCTGGGTCGCTTCCTGGCCGGTGTAGATGACGTTCTTGGACTGCTCGAGGCCTTCATAGAAGGTCGGGTAGTAGAGCATGCCGTTGTACTGTTCCATGACCGGCAGCACCGCCTTGCGCGATGCCGAAGTCCAGCAGCCCATGATCGCCGCGACCTTGTCGTTGACGAGAAGCTTCTTGGCCTTTTCGGCGAACGTCGGCCAGTCGCTGGCGCCGTCTTCCTGGATGAACTTGATCTTGCGTCCGAGCACGCCACCCATCGCGTTGATCTGTTCGATCGCGAGCTTTTCAGCCTGGATCGAGCCGGTTTCCGAAATCGCCATCGTGCCGGTGGCGGAGTGCAGGATGCCGACGGTGACTTCAGTATCGGTTACCGCAAGCCCGGTCGTATTGACCGTCGCGGTTGCAGGACCGGCCCCGAACGAGGGCCGCGGAAGCACGGAAATGAGCGGCAGCGCCGCCGCGCCGAGCAGCAGCTTGCGGCGAAGCGGCGACTGCAGGCCCTTGTTTGGTTCGTCTGACATGAGCACCCCATCTTGGTTCAAGAACGCTTATTGGTCAGGCGAGGATTGCCTAGAATTGTGCACTGCACAGATACGTGGGATCGCGTATACTGCACCGCAAAATAGCGACGTAGGTTTGGTACGGGGTTTGCTGGCTACGCAGGGAGGCCAGATGGACCGGGCAGGAGCAGCAACGTGGCAGGGCGGCAGCGGATTGACCGCGTCAGGCGCCAATACAATCAATGGGTCGCAAACCAGACGCTGGAAGACTATGCGCTGCGATTCACCGCCAAGAGCGCGCGGCGATGGTCCGCCGCCCGCGTCGCGAATACGGCGCTCGGCGCGATCTCCTTTCTCGCCCTCGAAGCCATCGGCGGCACCATCACGCTGAATTACGGCGTCAGCAACGCCACTGCCGCCATCCTCGTCGTCAGCGTCATCATCTTCCTGTGCGGACTGCCGATTGCCTACCATGCTGCCAAATGCGGCATCGATATCGACCTGCTGACGCGCGGCGCGGGGTTCGGCTACATCGGCTCGACCATCACCTCGCTGATCTACGCCTCCTTCACCTTCATCTTCTTCGCGCTTGAGGCGGTCATTCTCGCAGCCGCCCTGGAGATGTGCTTCGGCATTCCGCGGCCGCTCGGCTACCTGATCAGCGCGGTCGTCATCATCCCGCTGGTGACCTACGGCATCACCCTGATCAGCCGCTTTCAATTGTGGACACAGCCGATCTGGATCGTCCTGCACATCCTTCCCTTTGTCGCGATCGCCTATGCCAACCCGCATTCTTTCTCCGAGTGGCGCAAATTTTCCGGCGAACATGGCGACCCCAGCGGCCATCTCGATCTGCTGCTGTTCGGCGCCGCGGCGTCGGTGGTATTTTCACTGGTGGCGCAGATCGGCGAGCAGGTCGACTTCCTGCGGTTTCTGCCGCGCGACCGGCGAACCTCCCGCACGTCATGGTGGATCGCGCTGCTTTGCGCCGGCCCCGGCTGGATCATCTTCGGCGCGCTCAAGCTGCTGCTGGGCTCTTTCCTCGCCTACTTCGCGCTCAGCCACGGCGTTTCAAGCGAGCATGCCGCCGAGCCTGCACACATGTATCTCGAAGCGTTTCGCTATGTGCTGTCGCAGCCCGACCTGGCGCTGGCCCTGACCGGCGCCTTCGTCATTCTCTCGCAGGTCAAGATCAACGTCACCAACGCCTATGCCGGCTCGATCGCCTGGTCGAACTTCTTTTCCCGCCTGACCCACAGCCATCCCGGCCGCGTCGTCTGGCTGGTGTTCAACGTCATGGTGGCGCTGCTCCTGATGGAAATCGGCGTCTACAAGGCGCTGGAGCAGACGCTGGCGCTCTATTCCAACGTCGCGATCGCCTGGGTCGGCGCGCTGGTCGCCGATCTCGTCATCAACAAGCCGCTCGGCCTGCGCCCGCAGCACATCGAGTTCAAGCGCGCGCATCTCTACGATATCAATCCGGTCGGCGTCGGCGCCATGACGATCGCGACCATCGTCTCGATCAGCGCGTTCTACGGCTTCTTCGGGCCGACAGCAAAGGCGCTGTCCGCTTTCGTCGCACTCGCGGCGGCCTTCGTCACCGCGCCCCTGATCGCATGGGCGACCGGAGGCAAATATTACATCGCACGCAAGCCCAAGCGCAGCTGGCAGAACCTCGAAGCGATCCAGTGCTGTATCTGCGAACATTCGTTCGAGCCGGAAGACATGGCCTCATGCCCCGCCTATGCCGGCCCGATCTGCTCGCTGTGCTGCTCGCTCGATGCGCGCTGCCACGATCTTTGCAAACCGCATGCACGAATTGGCGCCCAGGTGTCGGAGACGCTGGGCAAGCTGCTTCCCGAGCCGATCTACGCCCGGATCAATTCCCAGTTCGGGCACTATCTCGGCGTTTTCGCGGTATCCGCCGGCCTCGTCGGACTGACGCTCGGGCTGATCTACCTGCAGACGTCCGCGACCGTTGCGGTCGACAATCTGCTTTTGTCCGACGTGCTGTGGAAAGTGTTCTTCGCACTGACCATCATCATCGGCGTGGTGGCGTGGCTGTTCGTGCTGGCACAACAAAGCCGCCGCGCAGCGGAAGCGGAAACCCGGCGGCAGACCACCCTCCTCATCCAGGAAATCGATGCGCACAAACGCACCGATGCCGAGTTGCAGCGCGCCAAGGAAGTCGCCGAGTCAGCCAATCTCGCCAAGAGCCGGTATGTGGTCGGCCTGAGCCATGAACTACGCTCGCCGCTGAACGCGATCTCGGGCTATGCGCAGCTGCTGGAACAGGATTCCGGCCTTGCCACCAAGCCGCGCGACCAGGTGCGCGTGGTCCGCCGCAGCGCCGATCACCTGTCGGGACTGATCGACGGCATTCTCGACATATCCAAGATCGAGGCCGGCCGGCTCTATCTGTCGCGCGACGAGGTACGCCTGAGTGAATTCCTCGACCAGCTCGTCGGAATGTTTCGCGTGCAGGCCGCCGCCAAGGGCATCGACTTCGTTTTCAAGCGGCCTTCGGTGCTGCCCGTCGTCGTGTATGCCGATGAAAAGCGGCTGCGCCAGGTTCTGATCAACCTGCTGTCGAATGCGCTGAAGTTCACGCAGAACGGCAGCGTGCAGTTCGTCGTGCACTACCGCAGCCCGGTCGCGGAGTTCGAGGTGGTCGATACCGGCCCCGGCATTCAGCCCGGCGACCTCGAACGCATCTTTGCGCCGTTCGAACGCGGCGCGCTCGGCGTCGCGCAGCCGCAGACCGGCACAGGTCTCGGCCTCACCATCAGCCGGCTGCTCGCGGGCGTCATGGGCGGCGACATCAAGGTGACCAGTGAAGTTGGCAAGGGCAGCACCTTCCGCGTCAAGATATTGCTGTCGGAGGTGACCAATCCGACCAGGATCGCGCCGGTGGAAGCGCCGATCTTCGGCTATCACGGCCCGCGCAAGACGATCCTGATCACCGACGACGATCCGACCCAGCGCGACCTCCTGCGCGAGGTGCTGGCGCCGCTCGGCTTCATCTTGCTCAGCGCGCCGGATGGTCCCGGCTGTCTCGCGCTGGCGCAGCATTGCCGGCCGGATCTGTTTCTGCTCGATATCTCGATGGCCGGCATGGACGGATGGACGGTGGCGGAAACGCTGCGCGCCAACGGCCATCACCAGGCCCGCATCCTGATGGTATCCGCGAGCGCGCTGGAGGCGCACGGCGCGCCGCTGGCGCAGCCGTTCCACGACGGCTATTTGATGAAGCCGATCGATATCCCGCGGCTGCTGGAGACCATCCGGCAGCTCCTGAAAATAGACTGGCAGTATGAGGCCGAACAGATTGCCGTGCCGCACTGGAAACCGGAGACCGGATCGCGGCCGCCGGTGACGTATGTCGAGGAACTGATCGGGCTCGGGCAACTTGGTTATATTCGTGCGATCCAGCTCAAGCTGGACGAAATCGGCAACGATTACCCCGAACATGCCGACTTCGTTTCGCAAATGCGTTCGCTGGTCGATCGCTTCGACCTCGATCAGTACATGGCGACGTTGAAGACCTTGCACAGCTATGATCACTGAACAGAAAAAACGCGATGTCGCCCTCGTCGTCGACGACTCGCCGGAGACGCTGCGGTTGCTCACTGACGCGCTCGACGGCGCGGGCATGACGGTCATGGTCGCGCTCGACGGCGCGGCCGCGATGCGGATCGTCGACCAGATCACGCCCGACATCGTGCTGCTGGATGCCATGATGCCCGGAATGGACGGGTTCGAGACCTGCCGGCGGCTGAAGCGCGATGCCGGCCTGCACCACGTTCCGATCATCTTCATGACGGGGCTCGCCGAAACCGAACACATCGTTCGCGGCCTGGAGGCCGGCGGCGTCGACTATGTGACCAAGCCGATTGCGGTCGAGGAAATGCTGGCGCGGATTCGCGTTCACCTCGCCAACGCCCGGCTGACCCAGAGCGCCCGCGCCGCGCTCGACGTCTCCGGCCGCTATCTGCTGGCCGTCAACAGCGCGGGCAAGATCATGTGGGCGACGCCGCAGGCGCAGAAGCTGCTGTCGGATACGCTTGGCCCCGACAGCGACGATGATGTCGTGCTGCCGGAACCGATCCCGCAATGGCTCAATCAGGCGCGACAGGGCAAGGCCGGATCGAAGACCGCCATCACCGCCGCCCTTCCCGGCAACGAGCAGCTTCGGCTGCAGTACATGGGCAAGCTCGGTGCAAACGAATTCCTGCTGCGGCTGGCCAAGGACTTCACCTCGGAGACGCCGGCGGAATTCTCCAGCGAACTCGGGCTGACGGCCCGCGAGGGAGAGGTGCTGTCGTGGCTGTCCAAGGGCAAGACCAACCGCGACATCGCGCAGATTCTGGGCCTCTCCCCGCGCACCGTCGACAAGCATCTCGAGCAGATCTATTCCAAGCTCGGCGTCGAGAACCGCACCGCTGCAGCTGCCATCGCGGTGAATGCGAAGAATCGGAAGGGATGAGGCACCTTCATTGCGAGCGAAGCGAAGTAATCCATGTCGCCGAGCAAGAAAGAATCGATCGCTTCGTCGCTTCGCTCCTCGCAATGACGCCCGAGGAGCCGGTTAGTCTACTTCGCCGCCGCCAGCTTCCGTTGCTCGGGGCCCGCATCCGTCTGTGCGATCAACCGCTTCAGTTCCGGAATGCAGGAACCGCAATTGGTGCCCGCCTTCAGTCTTGCGCCGATGTCGGCGGCGGAACGCGCGCCTGAAGTGATGGTTTCGCAGATCGTGTTGCGGCCGACGCCGAAGCAGGCGCAGACGATGGGACCCGCATTGGCAAGGCCATCAGCCGACTTGCCCGACAGCAGCATGCGGCGCTGGTCGTTGCCGAGTGTGTCCGTAGCGAACAGATCCTTGACGACATTCCAGTCGCCGGCGTCCTGCGCCGGCCCAACGAAAAAGCAGGTTTCGAGACGGTCGCCGCTAAAGGACGCGGCGCGATACACCCCGCCACCGAAATCCACGTATTCGGCGACGTCGTCACGCGCGAAGGATTTGAACCAGGACTGCCAGCCGGCCAGATCGGCATTGTCGGCAAACAGATAACCGTGGCCGCCCTTGACGGCAACGCGCGCGGACCACGCATGTGCAGGCAGTACGAGCGGCTGGCGCGACAGCGCAAAGCCACGGAACACGTACTCATAAGGCACGATCGACGCCGGCGTCGCCTTGTTCTCGGGCTGGCCCGAGAACGGATCGGTGTGAGGCGCCACCAGCGAACCGACGCGCGCGCCAGTCGCATTGGCCTCGCTCCAGTGGATCGGCGCGAACAGCATGCCGCGCTGCTGCCGTTCGCTGACGATCACGCGAAGCGTGCACTGCCCGTAATCGGTGGTGACGCGCGCAAAATCGCCGTCGACCACACCAAACTTCAGGGCATCATCCGGATGAACCTCGACAAAGGGCTCGGGCAGGTGCTGGCCGAGCCGCGGGCTCTCGCCCGTGCGCGTCATGGTGTGCCACTGG
>DAIMKE010000205.1:0-8255 GCA_036721875.1 Bradyrhizobium sp.
GCGCTCTACCCATCCTACGGCATCGGTCAACCCGGCAGCAGGTGCTTCGGCAGGCTGAAGGCGAGCTGGTAGAGCGGCAGGTCGTCGATGGCGCCGTGATCGTCGGCGGGAATCGTTTTGCGCAGATGATGCAGCGCGTCACGGACCGCGGCTTCGTCCATTCCCTCGATCAGCAGCAGGGCCGTGAAGGACCCATCGTTCTTTCGCATGCCCTTTTCGCGGGTCGTGATCGATGTCTGCGCGAGATCGGTGAGGAGGACGCGCGCGGCGATGATCCTGTCGAGACGCGCAAGCTCGGCGGTGACCGCGGCGACATCCTAGGATGGCGCAGCGTCGAGGCGCAAGGGGGCGACGATGCCGCCCTGGCCGGTGCCGGCGGAGGCTGCGATCCGGCCGCCGCCGCGTGCGAAATTGCCGAGCCGGGGCATGATGCTCTGCGACCATGGCGTCGGCGCGTTCAGCCGCGCCAGATAGTCAGGACCGCCGACGACGCGCTCGTCCTCGAGTTCATAGAGGATGAAGTAGCGGTTCACTGCCGCGCCCAGCGCGCGGAAGATGCGGCAGGCCAGAAACCCGGTGACGCCGACGCGCTCGGCGGCGTGTTCGCGCGTCATCCAGTGCGCCCAATCGGTATGGTCCTGCGGTGCGAGATCGCTCCAGATGGCGAGATAGCCGTTGCCCTGCATGTCGCGCTCCCTCTGTTATTTCGGCCCGACGCGAACGGCGGCCGGCAGCGAGGCCGGCGCCCTGCAGCGCGGCCTGCATGGCGACGATGTAGCCGTAGGGGCCGAGGCCGGCGATCACGCCCTTTACCGCGGCCGAAAGTTTGGAGTGCCGGTGCAGTTCGTCGCGGGCGTGGATGTTGGAGATATGCACCTCGTAGATCGGTCCCTCGAAGATCTTCATGGCGTCATAGATCGCAATCGAGGTGAAGGAGTAGGCGGCGGGGTTGATGATGAGGGCGTCCGCCGAGGTACGGGCGGACTGGATCAGGTCGACCAGTTCGCCTTCGTGGTTCGACTGGTGAAACGCCAGCTCGGTGCCGGTGAACGCGGCGAACTCCTCGCAAGCCGCCTTGATGGCGTCGAGCGTGGTCGACCCGTAGATATGCGGCTCGCGGATGCCGAGCATGTTCAGGTTCGGGCCATTGAGGATCATGATGCGCATGGAGTGCCTTTCGCGGGGTGATGCCGGGGCACTCTAGCCGATTGCGGGAACATGTCAGCCGCTGTCGCTTTGACGCGCCGGCGCCGGAGCGCTGTCGGCAGGCGCATGCGCAAAACCGCCGGCAGCGCGGGCGCCGCCGGCGGTTCGCGGGTGCTGGCGAGGGTCAGGCGGCCTTGCGCGTCGTTTTCGCCACGTGGGTGGCGATCGCATCCATCAGCGCCGGCGACAGGCAGTCATAGGGCTCAAGATCGAGCTCCTTGAGGCGCGACCTGATGCCGGCCATCTCCGATGGCGCGACGCCGGACTCGATCACGGATGACACGAACGCCGCGAACCCCGGAGCCGCCGAACCGGCTTCCTGGAACAGTTCGGGATGGATGAAGTCGAGGCCATAGAACGGATGCCCCTTGTTCTCGATCCGGCCGTACATATGCGTGCCGCAGCCCTTGCAGGCGTAGCGCTGGATCGTCGCCGATGTATCGACGATCTGCAGCTTGTCGCCGTTTTCCAGCACGGTCACGTTCTCGCGCGGCACCACGGCAACCACCGAGAAGGTTGCGCCTTCGGGCTTCCAGCACTTGGTGCAGCCGCAGGCGTGGTTGTGGGCGACGTCGCCCTTGATGCCGACCTTGACCGGTTTGTCCGCGCATTTGCAGACGAGGGTGCCGCCGGCAAAGCTGCCCGAACCTTTCTTGACGCCGTTGTCGACCGATGGGTGGATATGAACAGTCATGGGCCTATCCTCCTGTGCTTGACGTTGTTTGATTCAGAATACGACGACCGAGCGGATCGATTTGCCTTCGTGCATCAGATCGAAGCCCTTGTTGATGTCCTCCAGCTCGAGGACGTGGGTGATCATCGGGTCGATCTCGATCTTTCCGTTCATGTACCAATCGACGATCTTCGGCACGTCGGTCCGGCCGCGCGCGCCGCCGAACGCGGTGCCTTTCCATACCCGGCCGGTCACGAGCTGGAACGGCCGCGTCGCGATTTCCTTGCCGGATTCGGCCACGCCGATCACCACTGATACGCCCCAGCCGCGATGGCAGGCCTCGAGCGCCTGGCGCATGACGGTAGTGTTTCCCGTGCAGTCGAAGGTGAAGTCGGCGCCGCCGTCGGTGAGCGTGACCAGGTGCGCAACGATATCGCCGCCGACCTTGGTCGGGTTGACGAAATGGGTCATGCCGAAGCGGCGGCCCCACTCATCCTTGCTGTCGTTGATGTCGACGCCGATGATCTTGTCGGCCCCCACCATTTTGGCGCCCTGGATGACGTTGAGGCCAATTCCACCAAGTCCGAATACGACGACGTTGGCGCCGGGCGTGACCTTCGCGGTGTTGACCACAGCGCCGACGCCGGTCGTTACGCCGCACCCGATGTAGCAGCTCTTGTCGAACGGGGCGTCTTCGCGAATCTTTGCCACCGCGATTTCCGGCAGCACGGTGAAGTTCGAGAACGTCGAGCAGCCCATGTAGTGGAAGATCGGCTTGCCCTTGTGGCTGAAGCGCGACGTGCCGTCCGGCATCACGCCCTTGCCCTGCGTGGCGCGTATCGCGGTGCAGAGGTTGGTCTTCTGGCTCAGGCAGCTTTTGCACTGCCGGCATTCCGGCGTGTACAGCGGGATCACGTGGTCGCCCGGTTTGACCGACGTTACGCCGGGGCCGACCTCGCGGACGATGCCGGCGCCCTCATGGCCTAGGATCGAGGGGAAGAGTCCTTCGCTGTCGAAACCGTCGAGCGTATAGGCGTCGGTGTGGCAGATCCCCGTCGCCTTGATCTCGACCAGGACTTCGCCGGCCTTCGGACCATCCAGATCGACTTCGATGATCTCGAGCGGCTTCTTGGCTTCGAACGCGACTGCTGCGCGTGTCTTCATTCTCAACTCCACTTTCGCTTGTCGAGCCGCTGCAGGATCGTGGCATTAGCCGTGCCTTGCAGAATCCGGCGCATCATTTCTTGCCCATGCAGGTGTTCTCCGCCTCGGTGTAAGCGTTCGGCTTGTCTTCCTTCTTCGCCGGACGCACCCGCCCGATGGCGTCATTGGCGCGGGCACGCAGATAGATGTAGATGTCGTCCATGTAGCAGGCGACGTTCGGATTATCGCCGAGCGCCGGCATGACGGAGTTGCCGTTCGTTCGGCCGCTCGCGACCACACCGACGAAATCGCCGTAGCCCATGGTCTTGAGCGAATCCATCAGGACAGGGGCGTAGGTCGATCCCATCCCGTCGGGCCCGTGACACACGTGGCATTCGGAGTGATAGCGGCGGTATCCGGAGTACGTGTACCAATCCACCGTACCGTCGGCTGCAACCTTGAAGGTCGGATTGCCCTCCTTGTCGAAATACTTTCCGTCTTCGGATTTGACGGCAGCCGCATCGCCCGCGTTTTCGGCGAAGGCAATTCCTCCTGACACCACGACGATTATCGCAGCACCCGCCAACCAGACTTTACGCAAGAGTTTGTCCTCGAATTTCGGTGAGAGGCGAACCGGCGCATGGAGCTGTTCCATGCGCCGGTTCGAGTTTGGCTCAGCCTACTGAGGCAGTGCGAAGACGGTCAGCGTGCCGCCGAGCGCGGTGTAGTTGCTCAGCGCGGCATAGCCGCCGACGGCGCCGAGGCCGGCGGTCGGATCAGTCAGACCGGCCGCGAGGCCGATGCCCGCCCAGCCACCAACGCCCGAGAGCACGGCGACGTATTGCCGGCCGTCCCGCTCATAGGTGTTGACGTTGCCGATGATGCCGGACGGGGTCTTGAACTTGTAGAGTTCCTTGCCCGTCTTGGCGTCGACTGCCTTGAGGTAGCCTTCGAGCGTTCCGTAGAACACCACGCCGCCGGCGGTGGCGAGCGCACCCGACCACACCGAGAACGGCTCGGGATTCGACCAGACGATCTTGCCGGTCTTGTTGTCCCAGGCGATGAAGTTGCCCATATGGCTTTCGCCGGGGGGCGGATACATCGACAGCGTCGCCCCGACATAGGGCTGGCCCGCGGTGTAGCTCACCTTGAACGGCTCGTAGTCCATGCAGACGTGGTTGGTCGGCACGTAGAACAGCTGCGTATCCGGCGAGTAGGCGGCAGGCTGCTGGTCCTTGGTGCCGAGGGCTGCCGGGCAGATGCCCTTGGTGTTCTTGTCCTCGCCGCCCTTTTCGGTCGAATACTGGTCGACGACCTTGGGACGTCCATAGGTCGGCGAGCTCTTGTTCATGTCGACGCCGGTGGTCCAGTTGACCTTCGGATCGTACTTCTCGGCGACGAGAAGTTCACCGCTCTCGCGGTCCATCGTGTAGGCGAGCCCGTTTCGGTCGAAATGGGTGAGCAGCTTGCGGTTCTGGCCGTTGACCTGCTGATCGCTGAGGATCATTTCGTTGACGCCGTCATAGTCCCACTCGTCGTGGGGCGTCATCTGGTAGACCCACTTGGCCATTCCATCGTCGGCGTTGCGCGCGAAGATGGTCATCGACCACTTGTTGTCGCCCGGACGCTGCTTCGGGTTCCAGGTCGAGGGATTGCCCGAGCCGTAGTAGACGAGGTTCAGCGTGGGATCATAGGACAGCCAGCCCCATGTGCAGCCGCCGCCGATCTTCCACTGGTCGCCCTGCCAGGTCTTGATGCTGGAATCCTTGCCGATCGGCTTGCCGAGGTCGGTGGTCTTCACTGGATCGACCAGGAGCTGATCGTCCGGCCCGCTGGAGAAGGCGCGCCAAGCCTGCTTGCCCGACTTCATGTCGTAGGCGGTGACGTGACATTGCACGCCGAACTCGCCGCCGGAGATGCCGATCAGGACCTTGTCCTTGACGACCAGCGGTGCGGAAGTCCCGGTCGCGCCCTTGCTGGGATCGCCGTTCTTGGCGGACCATTCCACCTTGCCGGTCTTGGCATCGAGAGCCACCAGCGTGGTGTCGGCCTGGTGCAGGAAGATCTTGCCGTCGCCATAGGCCACGCCGCGGTTGACCGTGTCGCAGCACATCACCGGGATGACGTTGGGATCCTGCTTCGGCTCGTACTTCCAGACGATCTGGTTGTCCTTGGATAGGTCAAGAGCATAGACCTTGTTCGGAAACGGCGTGTGGACGTACATCATGTTGCCGATGACGAGCGGTCCGCCCTCGTGGCCGCGCAGCACGCCGGTCGAGAACGTCCAGGCGACCTGCAGTTTTCCCACGTTCGCCGCGGTGATCTGGTTGAGCTTCGAGTAGCGCGTATTGGCGTAGTCGCCCGCCGGCTGCACCCAGTCCTTCGGGTTCTGCGACATCTTGATCAATTCGTCGTTGGCTATGGCCGCGCCTGCCGTCAGCGCCGCCATGGAGCCAAGACAAGTTGCTATCAGCACTTTGCGCATTGCATCCTCCCACTGGTGAATTCCCGGGTTCCGTCGAGACGGCCCACGTTCCATTTTGTCCCGCAGCGTATCCCGTTCGATCATGGGAAACTTGCCCAAGAGGGAAGGGCATTTGCTCCAAAGCGAACCGCAACGAACTTTCTGGGCTTCCTGCCGCACGCGAGCCTGGCGTCGCGATCATGTGGCACTGCAATGAAGCGAGTAGGCCGGATGCCTGCACCATCGCCGCGGCGAGGTTTCCCTTGACGGCGCGGAAACTAAGTCCGAGGATTATGATGTGGATGCCGGGACATAGGTTGCTTAGGCAACAACGACTGCTCTCGAACGACTGATCTCAATTGAGGTAGATGTTGAGGTAGATGTCGCTTCATCGTGACCGATCTCTCGCGGGCCACAGTCGGGCCACAGTTACATCCCTCGAATCCGGGTTCCTCGAATCGGTGGCTGGAAATGTCTGATACGGTCCACTCGCTCACTACCTCCGGTTTATCGCCGAAGAAGCAGATCCAGTGCTGGTCAGAAGCGCTGACGGATCTTTGCGGTCAGTTCGACATCGATCCGCTGATGGGATCGTCGCTCGAAGCCCGGGTCAACTACACGACGGTTTCGAAGCTGAAGCTCTGTCAGATCGAAGTGAGCCAGCACCGGATCGCGCACACGGTGTCGCGCGCAAAATCCAGCGAACATCCCTACGTCAAGATCCTGTTCCAGACCCACGGAACTTCCTATTTCGAGCAGGACGGCCGCCGCTTCGAACTGATGCCCGGCGATTGTCTCGCCTACGATGTATCCTGTCCGCACACCATCATCAGTCCGGCGCTGACGCGGCATGAGGTCGTCATCGTGCCGAAGGCGCTGCTGCAGGAGCGCGGCTTTCACACATCCAAGATGTCGGCGTGCAAGCTTTCGGCGCGCACCGGCACCGGCCGCATCGCCCATGACTTCGTGCATGCCGCGTTCGACCAGGCCGCGCGACTGTCGCCGAACAACGCCGTCGTCGTCGCCGATTCGCTGATCGATCTGTTGCTGCTGCCGCTGCGCGAGGCCGACGCGACGTTCGATCGCGGCGGTCCCGAGGCGATGTATATTCGCGCGCAGGCCTTCATACGCGAACATCTGCGCGATCCGGATCTGTGCATCGACCAGATCTCCTCGGCGCTCGGCTGCACCAAGCGCTACCTGCACATGCTGTTCAGCGACCGCGGCATGACGGTCAGCGATTATATCTGGCAGGCGCGATTGCAGAACTGCCGCCACGAGCTGGAGACGCACGCCGGCAAGACGGTCACCGATGTTGCATTTTCGTGGGGCTTCTCGAGTTCCTCACATTTCAGCCGGGTCTTCCGCAAGTATTTCGGCATCGTTCCGTCTTCGATCCACAAGGCGCAGCACGGCATCTCGTCTTCTGATGCTTCCTAGGTCTGAGCCGCAGCGGTCACGCGTTCTGTTACGTGTGGAGCGGCGGCGCGTGATGCGTGATCAACCCATCGGCGTAGTTGGGCAGACGCTCGGCCGCGGCCTGGAGCCGCGCTTGTCGAACGGCACGTTGCAATTGTCGATTCGCTGTTCGTCCATCCACTTCCTGCCGAGGCGCTCCTTTCCGGTCAGCGTTTCCGGCGAGGTCCTGGACTCCGGCACCGGCTCGCTGCGCCGCGAATTTTCCTGCGCGGTCGTTGGCAGCGCGAAGAAGATCGCAAGGAGTGCACCGATTATTCCCATGGACGATGATCGCATGTTGGCCTCGCAGTCCTTGTTGTGTTAGCCGCAAACAGTCGCGTGCTAAATTAGACAACAGCGAGATTTCTCCGGCCACCCGGAACCTGTAGCTTCCTGATCGGTTTTGCGTTCGTCCTGCTGCGCCGGGGCACGCGTGCCGGGAGCAAGGGAGATGCAGATGAAAGCGAAACTACTCATTCTCGCGTGTTGCGCCTTGGTCGGCTTGAATGCCGGCAGTGCATTCGCCGGTCCCTGCGACAACACCGGCCGCGCCGCAAACCTGAAGGACGCGGGTTCCGGACCGGCATCGATCGGCAGCGGACAGACGACAACCGGCATGGCTGCAGAAAAGGAACATCCGCCGACCGCCACGATGAACCGCGCAGCCGGTGACGTACCTGCCTCTTCGCAGGATGCTCAGAGACAGATGCAAGGACAGCCGACCGCGGCGCAGGAGGCACAAGGTGCCAAGCCTGACTCGAAGATGGCTGGCAAGGACTGTTGAGCGCGCGCCTGTCGCTGCGGCCGTGATGGCTGTATCGGACTGCCGGAAATCTTGCGCGCTTTGACTGGGAGCGAAGCAGGCTTGTCCGGGAGCGAAGTATCTCAGCGCAACGCCTGGGCCGAACGGCTGTTCCACACTTGCGCGACGTCCGCGAGGTCCCTAGGTTCAGCCCCGGCGTGAGCATCGCGCCAAACTTGTTGGGAGGTCCGGATGACTTGGAAGACTCCGAAGATTGTCGAAGTGCCGGTGGGCATGGAAATCAACATGTACGCCTGCGCAGCGCGCAAATAGACTGCATCGGAACGATCTGCCCGGCTCTGGCGCTATCGCTACGGGCCGGGCGGACGTCTGTTTCGATACGATCGGTCCGGGATTTCAAGACCACCTTCAACGCCTCTGAAAATCAGCGAGTTTATAGGTCTGGCGCAGCCAGTTTCCGTGTCCCGGACGCGGTGCAGCGCCGTTTGGCGGTGCGCCGCAGAGCCGGCAACTGTTATGTTGCAGGGGCCAATTTATATGGTTTTCGG
>DAIMKE010000206.1:0-8246 GCA_036721875.1 Bradyrhizobium sp.
TTTTAGACGCCGATCACCCCGCTAACGGGGTCCCTTTTGCACGCCGGTCCACAGTCAAGAGCCGCCGTTTGTGTCGATCCAAGGCTGAGAGGCGGCAATGCGCCCTCATCTCGGTCATTGCGGCTCGCCCGCTCACTGCCTGGAAGCGGATATAATTGCCTTTCACCAAGGGGACGGGGTTTGGGACATTCTGGCCGTCCAATAGCAACTTCGACGACGGCGGGTTGTGCCGAGAGCCGACAATTCTTGATTATCGAGAGGGATCGCCAGAAAGCTTCGGATGATTTTTCGATGACTCCAGGGTCGTGAAAAGCTGTCTGCGTACGGCGGGCATCCTTGTTTTTGAAGCGCGCCGCTCTTGAACTGGCGTGCTGTTGAGCCTCCTAGGCAATGCGATTGTCTCGACCGTCTAGACGCATTCAGCTCTCGTAGGTCGCGCCGCACGAGCAGCTTGAGGCCGATCTGCCCGAGCGCCAGGCCTTGATTCTTGATCGAAACATAAACATAGTCTTTAGATGGCAAGAACCCGCGAATTTGATCTCACCGCTGCGCTCGATCAGGCGATGCGCGTTTTCTGGCGCAAGGGATATGCGGCAACCTCGATGTCCGACATCTACGCCGCCACGGGCCTCAAGCCGGGCAGCATTTACGCCGCGTTTCGTGACAAGGAAGGCCTGTTCCAGCAGGTGTTCGAACATTACGCGAGCTTCTTCCGGACCACCCTTCCGACGGACACCGAGGGTCTGGCGGCGATTCGCGCCTGGATCACGCTCCAAGCCAAGCTCGCCTCGGACGATTCCGACCGCGCGGGCTGCCTGATCATCAACACCGTGGCCGAACGCGAGGTCCATTCCGCAGCCACACAGGCGCTAGCTCAAGGGCGGATGCGCGAGATCCGCGACTTTTTCGTCCGTAATCTGATGATCGCCGCGACGGCGGATGATCTGCCGCCGGAAACCGACCTCGATCTGCGCGCTGATGCTCTGGTCGGCGCGGTCGTGAGCATCATGACCCTGGGGCGCGCCGGGGCGGATGCGTCCACCATCAAGCATGTTGCAAAGGCAGCGCTGGAGCCCTTCGCATTCGAAAAATGATCGATCGTTCATTTTATATATTGATCGATCGATCCTGAATATCTAGATGGGCGAGGCGGCGATGGGCCGCCTCGCTTGCGAAGGAAATCATCATGCACGGACAGAACGTCGTCGTGATCGGCGGCAGCAAGGGCATCGGGCTGGAAGTCGCCCGTCAGGCACTGGCGCGCGGTGCGCGCGTCACCATTGCGGCCCGCGGGGAAGCGGCGCTTGCGGCCGCCGCCGCAGCCATACCCGGACTCGAAACCGCCGTTGTCGACGCCGCGGACGCCGCCTCGGTCCGCGCCCTGTTCGCGCGCTTCGACACGGTCGATCACGTCTATCATTCGGCCGGCACCTTTGTCGGCGGCCCTGCAAGCGGTGACGTCGCCGCCTATCGAGCCGCGATCGAGCCGCGCATCTTTGGCATCGCGCATCTCGTCGCGGCGACCGAGGGCAAGATTCCGGCTGGTGGCTCGATCACCCTGACGGGCGGCGTGTCTACCGACCGTCCGGCCAAGGGCGCGTGGATCACCAATGTCGGCACAGCCGCTGCCGAGCAGAGCGCCCGCGCATTGGCCCTTGATCTAGCCCCTGTGCGGGTAAATGCGGTCGCCCCCGGCTGGACCGACACGCCGATGTGGGAAGGCCTGTTGGGCGAGGATCGCCACGCCGCCTTTGCCGATGTCGCCGCCAGGCTGCCGGTGGGCCATATCGCCGCTGCGGCCGACGTCGCCGATGCGGTGCTGTTCCTGATGAACAACCGCTCGGTCACCGGCGAGATCGTCCATGTCGATGGCGGCCACCGGCTGATCTGATGCTGAACCGCATCAACGCTGAGGATGACGAACATGCGTTACCGTTTGCTTGGTCGCACCGGCCTTTATGTCTCCGAGCTTGCGCTTGGGACGATGACCTTCGGTGGCGGGGATTTCTGGCGCTCCATCGGGGAGCTCAATGTCGCGGCCGCCATGCCCATTTTGCGCGATGCGTTCGATGCGGGGATCAATCTGATCGATACCGCCGATGTCTATGCCCATGGCCGCTCGGAGGAAATTCTGGGCCAGGCGATCCGTCAGCTTGGCCTGCCGCGCGACGAGCTGATCCTTGCGACCAAGGCCTATGAGCGTGTCGGCCCCGGCCCCAATGCCGGGGGCTCCACCCGCCGCCACCTGATGTGGAGCGTGGATCAGAGCCTCAGGCGGTTGCAGGTCGATCACATCGATCTGTTCCAGCTGCACGGGGTCGATCCGGTCACCCCGCCCGAGGAAATTGTCGACGGGCTGGCGGCGCTGGTCCGGTCGGGCAAGGTGCGCCATATCGGCCTGTGCAATCATCCCGGCTGGCAGGCCGAGCGCCTGATCGGCATTGCCGCGCGCACCCATGCACCGGCGCTTGCCGCCAATCAGGTCTATTATTCGCTGGCCGGCCGCGATGCCGAGCGCGAGGTGCTGCCACAGGCCGAGGCTGCCGGGCTCGGCATCCTGGTATGGAGTCCGCTCGCGGGCGGGCTGCTGTCGGGCAAGTTCGATCCGCTCGCGCCCGAAACAGGCCCGGCGGATGCGCGGCGCACTGCTTTCGACTTTCCGCCGGTCGATCGCACCCGCGCTGCCGCGGTGATCGCTGCCGCCCGCCCGATCGCGGCGGCGCACGGAGCCAGCATCGCGCAGGCTGCGCTCGCGTGGTTGCTCACGCGCCCTGCCGTCACCAGCGTCATCATCGGTGCCAAGCAGCTCCCACAGCTGGGTGACAATCTGGGCGCGGTCGAACTCGCGCGCGCTTTGACCGCAGAAGATATCGCGGCGCTCGATCAGGCATCGCAGCTGCCGGGCGAATACCCCGGCTGGATGGTCTCCTATCAGGCCGCAGGCCGCGCTCCCGGCGGCAAACGACCGCCAGCCTGAGGTCCGCTCGCCCTTTTTCCATTTCGGTGCGCGTCCGCTCCCGCACGTGCCGACTGTCCCCGAGGGAGCGCCCCCAAGGAGAACCCCCATGAAAGATCTCTACGTCGCCCAAGTCAGCATCACCCACGGCCGCGACGGCACGGCACGCTCCGCCGACGGCAATCTCGACGTCAAGCTGGCGTTCCCCAAGGAACTGGGCGGCAATGGCGCGGGCACCAATCCCGAACAGCTTTTTGCCGCGGGCTTTTCGGCCTGCTTCGCCAGCGCCATCCGCTTCGCCGCCGGGCAGATGAAGCTCGATGCCGGCGAGGTCAGCATCGACACCGCCGTCACGCTGTTCGCGCGCGAGGATGGCCGCTATGGCCTGCGCGCCGACTTTGATGTCAGTGTTCCAGGCCTTTCCGGCACGGATCGCGACGCGGTGATCGCCGAAGCCAAGCGAATCTGCGCTTACACCAACGCCACCTCGGGCAATGTCGAGACGCGCTTCACCATCAAGGATGCGTGACGCGATCCTGTCATTGATCTTCAAATATCGCTAGTTACTGCCAGTCGGCGCGCGCAGGGCGTCCCGCACCGCCGGCTGGCAGCGCCTTACAGACGAGGTTTCCGATGCCAATCACTGCCCCCTTGCGCCGCGCCATGCTGCTTGCAGCGATGCTTCCCTCGCTGGCCATGGCGCAGGAACCCCAGGTTATGCGTCTCGAGGCAACAACCGCCGAGGTCGGTATCGAGATCGACGGCAATCTGCTCGGCAACTGGCAGCTCGATCCGAACAGTTATCCGCGCGATATCGCGCTGCCGGTCGAGAAGGCGGAGCCTTCGACCATTTGTTTCCTCAACGAAACACAGCGCGCCTGTGCCGATTTCATCCCCAACCAGTCCCGACCGCTCGAGATTGCGTTCAAGGGCGCACGGATCGCTACCGTCATCCGCGCTCAGCGCAACACGCCGCCGGCCGTATTCGATGCCGCCTACCAGGCGGCGTATCGCGGAAAGACCGTCGTCGAAGTGCCAGAAGTCTATGAACTGGTGAACATCGCCATCGCAATCTCGCCCTTTGGGCAGGGAGATCGCGACATGGTCTATCACGACAGCCCCTATTACGCGGCGGTCCAGACTCATTTCGCCCCTTTCGTCGATCATCCGCTCATCAAGCGGGTGGACGCCATGCTGCGTCAGGACCGGATGGACTATTTCTCCTTCAAGATGAACGGCTATGCCTTCGTCTTCGACGCCGAGGGGCGCATCGTGCGCAGTCCGGTGTATGACCGCACCGGCTTTGCCGGATCGCTCGACAACGCGGTGCTGCCCTATCTCGAAGACCTTCAGGACTTCGCGAATGTCAGCAGCTTCCGCACCTTCTATCGCGAGCATCAGGATCTCTACAAAAAGCAGATCCGGTTCTTCGATGATGAGGCGCAGGTCGCGCGGATCAGCAGCTGGCTGCGCGAGCGCTTTCCCTCGGTGAAGCCCTATGACGGGGTGAAGATCGTGTTCTCGCCGCTGGTCGCCTATAACCAGTCGCTCACCACGCTGGAGGCGAATGGCTATCGCGAGCTGCAGCCGCATGTGAACTATCCCTACGGTGCCAATCGTGGCCTTACGCCCCAGGGCGCCGCGATCGAGCGTTCGGCGATCCTGTTCACCGAAATGAACCACGGCTTCATCAATCCGGTGGCCGAGAAATATCGGGAGCAGATCGCCAAGGCTCTCACCGATCGGCCCGCCTGGGCTGACGATACCAAGGCTCCGGGCAATTATCCGGGGGCTGAGGCGCTGTTCGATGAATACATGAACTGGGCGCTGGTCAGTCTCTACTACCGCGATCTGATGACAGACCAGGATTTCGCCATCTCGCACGCCGCTGTCGTCGACAACATGCAGAATGGTCGCGGTTTCCTCCGCTTCGCGGCATTCGATGCCGAGCTTCTGCGACTGTACGCGGCGCGCAAGCCCGGCCAGACAATCGAAGACCTCTATCCGGCGATGCTAGATTGGGTTGCCGCACAATAGGCGAAGGTGCTGACAGTCTAATGCGCACTCGTTTCCACCGGAAGGAGCTGTGGCTTTGGGCGCGGCGGCTTAGCTTGCGATGATCTGCCACTCAGCCAGGGCGGCTGAGCGGCGCTCCTCCACGCGATTATTCGCGTGACGGCCAATGTGCTGCTTATCGATTACCGAGCTCGTCCATCGCTGCCCCGTAGGAGCGCAGGCCGTCGGTGGTGATTGCGGGCTAGGCGGCAGGGCTCGAGATTTGCGGCTCATCCTTCCGGGCTATCACCGCGCCCCAGGCCCTGCCTCATTCGTCTGACAGAGCCGCCAGCAGAGTTGCGGTTCTCCGTTGACGATCAAGCCGCAGCGTTGAATGACCTTAAACATGGCTGACCGACAACGAAGGACAACGATCGTCGACGTAGCGCGCGCCGTGGGGGTATCGGCGAAGTCCGTGTCCCGCGTCCTCAATGGCGAACCCAACGTCAGCCCCGACTTGCGCGACCGCGTGCGCGAAGCGGCGCGAAGCCTGAACTACCATCCCAATGCCCTTGCGCAGGCGCTGGTGCGCCGTCGGTCGTATCTGCTCGGCCTGGTCTATGAAAATCCCAGTCCGAGCTATTCGGTCGAGCTTCAACTGGGTGCGCTCGATCGGCTGAAGGATGAGCGGTATCATCTGGTGTCTCTGCCGATTCGGTCGGTGCGCGAGCATGCGGACGAAGTCGTTCCCCTGCTGCGCGCAGCTGCACTCGACGGCGTGATCCTGGCGCCGCCCGCTTCCGACCACCCGACCGTCCTGGACGCGCTGGATGCAGTCCAGCTGCCCTATGCCCGCATCGCGTCCACCACAATGCTGGAGCGGGGGCCGAGCATCGTGCTGGACGATGTCGAGGCGGCGCGGACCATCGCCGAGCATGTGATCGGGCACGGCCATCGGCGGATCGGCATCATCAAGGGCAATCCCGCCCACCCGTCCAGCATGGCACGCACGCTGGGCTATACGCAGGCAATGGCGGGGGCGGGGATCGAGCTTCGGACCGACTGGGTCGAACAGGGCTTCTACACCTTCGAATCCGGATATGAGGCGGCGCAACGCTTGCTCGCCCGCGCCGACCGGCCAACCGCGATCCTGGTGCAGAATGACGAGATGGCAGTCGGCGCGCTGATGGCGGCGCGCGAACTCGGCCTGGCGCTGCCCGAACAGCTGTCCATTGTCGGCTTCGACGATTCGGAGGTATCGCGCGTTGCCTGGCCGCGGCTCACCACGATCCGCCAGCCGGTCTATGACATGGCGGTCAGCGCAGTCGACGTGCTCATCCGGCAGTTGAGCGGTGAACCGTCCCAGACTTTGACCGCGCACCGCTTCGAGCTGCTCGTCCGCGATTCCGTGGGGCCGCCACCGCCAGCGAACGGGCAGGCTTAACGCGCGCCCATTGCCTGGCGCTGGACGAAATTGGGCCGGCGCGTCTCCGCCGGGTTGAGCAGGCGATCGAGCAGCGCGTCATGTGTCGGCGCTGCGTTTGCATAGGTTCGCATCGCCGCGCCGAGCTGGCGCATCAATGCGCGGATCTCGGCGTTGTCGGGGATGTCGACAAAAGGATCGTGCGCGTCCGGCCGCAATCCCATGCCGACCGCGACGAACCACCAGCTGATGTCGGCGAACAGCTCGCGACGACGCGACACGATCCGGCCGCTCGCCGTGAACAGATCGGTTTTTTCGGCAAGGCTGTCCGGCAGGGTCAGCGTGCGCATCCGGTCCCAGAACGGTTCGCCGAACCGCCGATTGAGCACGTAATGCAGCAGCAGAAAGTCGCGGATATGCGCATATTCCACGTCGACCTCACGGTTATAGGCGCGGGCGAGCGGTGGTGCCATCGTCCGGTCGGGCCAGTAATCCAGCAGGCGGTACAGGCCGGTATGGATCAGGTGGATGCTGGTGGACTCGAGCGGCTCAAGAAACCCGGCGGACAGCCCGATGGCAACGCAGTTACCCACCCACGCGCGCCGCCGGTGACCTGCGACGAACCGCAGGAAACGCGGATCAGCCTCGGCCGGTCCCTCGATCCGGGCAAGCAGGGCCGCTGCAGCATCCTCGTCGGACAGGTGCTCGCTTGCATAGACATAGCCGTTGCCGACGCGGTGTTGCAGCGGAATGCGCCACTGCCACCCGGCCGTGCACGCAGTGGCCGTGGTATAAGGCGGGCGCCCGACGCGGTGGCGGCTGGGTGCGGCGACGGCGCGATCGCACGGCAGCCAGTGACGCCAGTCATGATAGCCCGCCGCCAGCGTTTCTTCGATCAACATGCCGCGAAAGCCCGAGCAGTCGATGAAGAGGTCGGCTTCCAGCCGCTCGCCGCCCTCCAGCACTAGCGCCGCGATCCCCTCGCCGCCGTGGCGGGCGCCGTCGCGCTCGCCGCCCATCACGCGCCGGTCAAGCCGCACGACGCCGCCACGCTCCGCCACTTCACGCAGATAGGCCGCCACCAGTCCCGCGTCGAAATGCAGCGCATAGGCGAGCCCGCCGCCCGGGAAAGCGCCATCCGGCGGCGGGAACGCGAACTTGCCCGCTTCCGCCAGTGCGATGGCGGGACAAACATCAGCCAGTTCCTCCGTGCCGCCATCGGCGACGTTGCGCCACCACAAATGGTGGAACGGCCGCTCGTTGACCGTCAGCCCGAAGGTGCCGAACGGATGCCAATAGGCGTGACCCAGCTCAACCCAGTCGCAGAAGCGGATGCCCAGCTTCATCGTCGCGCCGGTGCGGCGGATGAACTCCACCTCGTCGATGCCGCAGAAGCGAAGGAACTCGAAGATCGGCGGGATGGTCGCCTCCCCGACGCCGACCGTCGGGATGCTCGACGATTCGACGAGGGTGATCGTCGTCCCGCTGCCTTCCAGGCGCTTGGCGAGCAATGCGGCGGCGGACCAGCCAGCGGTCCCGCCCCCCAGGATGACGACCGATCGCAGCGCCTGCCCGTCCCTCATGTCCCAGCCCTTCCGCTATCTTCGCCACGCATCGGGCGAGCCGCTGGCGTGCGACTCGCCGTCCGCGCGGACGGTCAGAAGTTGAAGCGTACACCTGCGTAGATGCGCCTGGAGCCGGATTCGAAGCGAAGCGGCAATTCCCGGAACTGGAGAAACGCGGACTGATCAGACTTGGTGAGGTTGATGCCTTCCATGAACACATTGAACATCGGGGTCACCTGATAGCTGATTTGCCCGTCGAGCTGACCGTAAGGGCGCTGATAGATTCCTAGCGTCCGCGGCGTTCCGC
>DAIMKE010000207.1:0-8230 GCA_036721875.1 Bradyrhizobium sp.
CCAAAGAATGGACCAATCGACTGCGCCGGCACGCGCTGATTTAGGACAAAATTAAATCGTCGCTGAAGGGAGTCAGAACTTGACTTCAAACGTCCCATATAAGGGAGGCGTGGGCAAAGCGCGGGGCCGCGTTCTTTCAAGGACGGGCGCAGCGAACTGCACCGGTTGCTGACCGCAACGCGGATGGCGCTCCGGCGCAACCGAGCGGCGCGCAACCGGTATCAGGTCGCAAGGGCACGACATGACATGCGCACATGGCAGGTCGAGCGCCGCAAGCGAACGCGGCATCTGATCGAACTCGGCGGCCTCGTCGTGAAAGCCGGCGTCGTGGACCTGACCGGCAACGACCGTGCCATGATCTACGGCGCGCTGCTCTGGATGGCCGACAAGCTCAAGAGCGAACAAGGCCAACAGGCGCGAGCGCTGTGGGTCGCAAAGGGGAAGCAAGCGTTCGAGGCGAACCCGGGAAACGCACAGTAAGATGCACGACAACGCCAAGCTGAATGCTTGTGGCGGACCTGCTTGTGAATCGGCATGCAACATTGCCCCTGCACAAGATCAATCGATCGCTTAGGACTCCGATCGGCGATCGGACCCCACGCCGAATGACAGGCGGACGGCGCAATAGCGATGAATTGGGCGCTGAAGCTCAAGCCGCCGCTACCGATAGTCTTTGTTGTGCGGAAGTTCATCGCCAATCTAGGCGCTCGGCATCCTCATCGTGAGCCTTCGCCTGACGGTCATAATCCTTGGCAAGATTTTCGAGAATTCCCGACGTACGCGGCCAGTCGAAAGCCGTAGCTTCAGACCATTCTCGATATTGTTTTGCCAGCTGGCGTTCCTGATCTCCACCGGATCCCACCGCTCGCGTTGTCACTCCTCGACGGTTGAATTTTCCGATCATCACCCCCGTTTCCAAGTCGCGGCTACGAATTGCCTCGATAACCTCGCGGACAGGGACTGCAGGCCAGATGCCGTCCGCGTCAGTCTTAGAGGCCGAAAGCAGCTCTCCAATCTTCTGATCCCCGACGATGCCGCGGCCCTTGGCATGCGCGAGCTTGCGCGCGTCCTTGACCCAGGCCTCAAGCTTGGCGCCATCAATCGATCCATCGGCTTCGGTGCCCGGGATTACGTCCCAAAGCCGCAATAGCCTGTAAGCCTGGTTTGCAATGTTGCGAGCATGCTCCTCATTCTCAACGGGGGGATCAACCACGCCACTATCTTGACTTGGCTTATAGACGGCCGAAAGAAGTTGAACGAAGAGATCGGGCTTTGAAGCGAGCTCCGCCATGATGGCGTTCGCCTTGCGCTGCGAATGCTCAAACAGCGGCAGGTACAGCCATTCGAGTTGAACGAGGGTGTCCGTGGACACATCCTGCGCCTGATCAAGCTGTTCGAAGACCTCTTGGGCGTAGTGCTGGAACATCGTCCGGTCGTTCATTTCCAGCTGGCCCTCGACCGGCTGCCGCACGGCCTCAAGCAATGCTCTCGCAAGCAAATCAGAGGCGAACTTCCTTCCGTCATGCAGGTGATAACCGATGAAGTGGACGCTGGCGCGTGCCCGTCCGGCCTCGATCAACTTCTCAACCGCGTAGGTGGGGTCGGCATCGTCCTCCTTGCTCCATAGGATATTGAGCCGTTTCCAATACGACCCCTGGACAGCCTCTCCCGCGCGCTTGGCGAGGCTCCAAACCCAACCTGTCGCGGGCAGCGCCAGTAGGATTGTCAGGAGCGCCTTGTCGCCCCAGGCACCCCGCAGCGCCTCATCGAACAAGCCTTCAGCCCATTCACGGCCAGCAGCGAAATACCACGTCCAGACGATGCCTCGCGCGAAGGTTTGATCCTTCTCACGGCCACTGCGCAGCGCACGCACGAGAAGTTCTTTGCGCGTGTCCTCGGGGAGACTGGATTCCGCAATTGCCTGCCCAAGAAAGCCAGGTTCACGGACGACATCGATAAGGTCGAACAGCTTCTCGGTCCCGTTATCCCGCAGGAATATTTCTGCGGCAGTTGCTCGCTCGGACTGAAGCAGCTGTCGGTCCTTCTGCCAGTCGCCGGTTGGGCCGGGCAAGGACACCGAGGTCTCGAACAACCAGGCAATGCTTTCGATGGGATCCAGCGGCGCGAGGGCGTCATAGATCACCTGCAGTTCTGCAACGTCCTCTTCCGGCAATCCCCAGTCAGCGTCCCTGAAGCTGCGCTGATGGTGCAATACGCCTCTGAGCTTGGCGCGCAGCAGCTCCCGATCCTCCTTGGTGAGCTTGCCCTGGGCGACCTGCTTCAGCTGCTCGGCGGCTTTTTGACGTCGGTCGCCAAGATCGCTCCACCGGTCGAGTAACGTGACCCAGCGGACTGCATTCGAGCCAGAGTCTTCGAGGAGGCGGTCCAGAACAGCTTCGGCGCCTCTGCCGATCAGCTGATACGTAACAACCTCTTTTTTGTCGGTAGAGAAGTCCCGCCATCGTGTGGGTGGCGTCGGCGAGAAGGAATCGTGGCCGGTTGGCAGAATGCCGAGCATCAGCTTCCATGCCGGATTTGGATAACGCTTTCTGATGCGGTCCAGCACCTTCAAGCGTTGGCTGAAGCTTGCATTTGTCTGCGGGCTCCAAAGCAGGAACGCCGTGCGAAGGCTGGCAGCCGGCCTGTTCAGATAGCGACCGCCAGGATCCAGTTGATCTAGCCGCGCCAATATGAGTGAAACATGTAGCAGGAGTTGCGGAGCCCACGCGAGCGACTCAAGCGCCCACAACAGATCAGAAAGATGCTCGGCGCTTCCAAAGATCGGGCTCTCATCTGAACCAAAGAGTGCCGCAATCGGGGGAGCTTCGTTATCGAGGCTGTCCTCTACGGCCGAAAGGAATTCCTCGGGTGAGGCTTCGGCAAGCAGCTGGAAATCCCGCGACAGGGACCACCAGCGCTGTCCGTCTGCACCCCGGAGCACCTTCCGAACCACGGTGTCTGGATATTGCGATGCGTGCGGGACCATCGCCGCGCGATCGCCAAACAGCGCAAGCAGAATAAGGATTTCTCCGAGGCCGTGTCGCAGATAGGGGGAATACTCCGGCTCGATGCCCCGCATCGACGCATACCATCGGTCTTCCGGGCTCAAGGTGTATCGGGGATCGGCAGCACTCAATACATCGATAACGGCGGCGCCGTACCGGTCGATATCCGCGACCGTAAAATGGGACGCCAAAAGCAGCCAGGCGTCACGGGGAGAGGCGACCTTCCAGACCGAGCCAACCTTGCGAAGAGGGCTGTCAAACTCGCCGACGTACGGCGCTATGCTGGCGATAAAGGCCTCGTAGGGCATTTCCGACAGGCGCGACATGATGGCCTTGTCGGCGTCCCGGCTTTCGTCCCACATGCCGGCCAATAGCGCGGCGAGCAACGACCGAGAGACCGTGCCCTGGGCCCATTGTGGTACCCGGCTGGCGACCCCCGGCATCAATCGGCGCAGGATCGCCAAGCTTCGCGCGGAATCGCGCGCAAAGGTCTTCGCTTTGTCTTCCGGAACGCCGATGTTGATCAGGGCTGCTTCGATACCGTCGCATGAAGGCCGGCTCAGCTTCCTCACGGTGCCTTGCGAGCCAGGGTTCTGCCCAAACGCCGCCAGGACGTGGTGCCCCTTCGCTGCGATCGCTTCTGCGACACCTGTCTCGGGTTCGAGGATCACGATGATCAGACGTGTGCGGCTGCCGGCAAGATGTCGGGCGGCATCAGAGTTCGAGGCGACGACGCAGCGCGCGAAATAGTGCTCCGCGACGTCGGAGGGGAGTTGATTGATCGTGGCGTAGGCGAACGCCGCAACCTCTTCGGGACTTTCAGCTTGAAAGCCTGCCGCCGAATGTTCATCCCGCAGCCAGCGCAGCAATGCAGCGCTGTCCTCATCCCGGTCGCTGAGAATGAGATCAGTGGGAAGTGGCGATTGTGTCGCGAGCGACCATTCCGACCACAGTTCTTCCAGTTGACGCACGCCAGGAGGGCGCTTTCCCAAAGCGGTCGCTAGCCACTGGCCTACTGCCGGGTACTGCTCGATCCAGTGGACCAGATCGGTGCCATCATAAGCTCTGATGTCCTTCCAGATCCGTTCAGCGCGCTTTTCGGCGGCCCATTCGTCCTTCTTCGGCCAAGGACGTGGTGTTACGAAGACGAAGGTGGACTTGCTCTGTTCAAGGCCTAACGGGTCCTCGGTCCTCTTCGTGTAATCCTCATTCGCTTTGCCTGCTATTCCCTCGCGCTGAGTACCGACCTCCCACCCCGTAGACCCGGCTGGAACGTATTCGGACGCGATGGCGGCCTGAGTGGTGCCATCCCAGCCTGCAAACTGGACGGCTTCATCGGAAGGGAAATGCAGCGAAGCACCTCCGCTCGCCCGGACCAGTTTGGCGATCAGGGTCGGCATCGAAGCTTGGCCGTCGCGGCGCTCCGCCCATTGAGCCAGGTCGGTGCCGTTCACATATCGGATCGGCGCTCCGGACTTGGTCAGATCGGCAAGCATCGGGAGCGCTGGCCCCAGTACGGCGCCCCCTGCCGGAAACGAGATCCCGGCACGTTCAAAGGCCGCCCGCATTGCCTCCGCATTCTGCGGGACCGGCGTTCGGCGGCCCCGTTCGAAGTCGGCCACGGTGGAGGTTGCGACATTGGCGTTGGTCGCAAGGTCCTGCTGGGACCACGCCAGGAGGGCCCTGGCGGCGCGGGCCTGCGCCGGGGTGAGGTCGGAGGGCGGGGCGGAACTCGGCTTCTTCATGTCATATTATTTATATGACATCCTATTCCTGTGCGCAAGCCTTCAGCCATGAAGAGATAAATGCCCCTATTCCAATCAAGGAATGATGGGAATGCCTTGAAGATGAAGAGATTAGCCCCATACTCCGGTCAAGGGGTGCAGAGACTATGGTTTATATTCATGAAAGAGCGGAGTGGCCCGAGTTCGAGTGGAGCGCCGAAAAGCTCTCCGAAAGTCTCGCCCTGGTCCGCCACAAGCAAGGTCGGCTTCTTGGCCGGATGGAAAGCCTTGGCTTCCAGCTGAAGGCGGAAGCCTCCCTTCAAACGTTGACCGAGGAGGTCGTCAAGTCGAGCGAGATTGAGGGCGAGATCCTCGACCGTGATCAGGTCCGCTCGTCCATCGCCCAGCGGCTCGGGATGGACATCGGCGCCCTTACCCCCGCTGAAAGGCACGTTGAGGGGGTGGTCGAGCTGATGCTCGACGCCACTCAGAAATACGATCAGGCCCTGACCGCCGAGCGGCTGTTCGGCTGGCATGCCGCTCTCTTCCCGACGGGGCGGACCGGCATGCTGAAAATAACTGTCGGTGGATGGCGCACCGAACAGGCAGGCCCCATGCAGGTGGTGTCGGGGCCCCTCGGCCGCGAACGCGTTCACTTTGACGCGCCGGCTGCCAAGCGGCTTCAGACCGAGATGAAGGCTTTTCTGGATTGGTTCAACACCGAGCAAGGCCAGGACCCCGTCATCAAGGCCGCGCTTGCGCATCTGTGGTTTGTGACCATCCATCCTTTCGAGGACGGCAACGGACGAATCGCGCGTGCGATCGCCGATTTGGCACTCGCGCGTTCCGAACAAAGCACGCAGCGCTTCTACAGCATGTCCGCGCAAATCCGGAAAGAGCGCAAAGCCTATTACGACATCCTTGAGCGAACCCAACGTGGCACGCTCGACATCACCAATTGGCTCGACTGGTCTCTCGGCTGCCTTGGTCGCGCCTTTGACGGCGCTGAGACGATTATTGGTAACGTTTTGCAGAAGGCAGCATTCTGGGAAAAGCATCGCGCCAGCGGCCTCAACGACCGCCAACAACTGATGCTGAATCGTCTGCTTGACGGCTTCGAGGGGAAGCTCACATCCTCAAAATGGGCGAAAATAGCCAAAGTCTCACAGCCGACCGCGACGCGCGACATTGACGACTTGATCAAACGCGGCATTCTGCAAAAAGACGCCGCGGGCGGTCGCAGCACCAGCTACTCCCTTGTACTTAGCGACGCAGATCAAATTGACCGGCCTACTTAACCGCGCTTTGCAAGCATGAAACCAGGAGCATCCTGAACCATGGCTGTCGGCAATCGGCACGTTGACATTGCGAAGGCCCTGAAGGAGGCGCAGGATTCAATAGGATCGGCCGGCAGCCTGGAATGGATCAGTGCTGCTTCAGCAGTTGCTCGGTTGAAGCCGCACCTCAAGAATTCGGCGTATGCCGCGCAGATGCGTATCTGCGAGCATGCGTACGCCAAGCTCATTCGGGCGAAAGCGCGCCGATACATGGTTGGCGATACAATCCGTGATGATGGCGCAGTCCCGCACGCATTTTGGTGGGCTAAGGGCCATGCCGCTCTAACCCAAGATTGGCCAACCGGCAGCTTTAGCACTTACATCAATGATACTGAGCACAGGGCTTTCGGTGTGTCATTCGTTCAGGAGGATATTGAACTCATGATTCCTGCAGACGCCCAACCAAACGCCCCAGAGCCCACAACCGTTAGCAATAAGATTTTTCTTGTTCATGGTCGCGACGAAGCGGCAAAGAACGAAGTGGCGCTGTTTCTTCGTACCCTTGGACTGGACCCTATCATTCTTCATCTGCGACCCAACGGTGGTCGCCATCTGCTGACAAAATTTAGGGAGGAGTCAGAAGGCGCTAACTTTGCCGTGGTCTTGATGACGCCGGATGACGTAGGGGGTATTGCAGGCGGCGGTGCAGACGTTCAGCCGAGGGCGCGACAGAACGTCGTATTCGAGCTTGGCTTCTTCATCGGAAAGCTCGGCCCCGCTCATGTGGCCGCGCTCCTGAAATCGGCCGTGGAAAAGCCGTCCGATTTCGATGGTATTGCCTACATTCCTTACGGCCCCGGGACATCCTGGAAAACTGAGCTGGCGCGCGAAATGAATCACGCGAAAATACCCTTCGATACCGCTGCGATCCTTACAGCTTAGGTAAGCCTCGACCGCCCATCCATCTGCAAAAGACTCAGCGTGCGACTTGCTGATGACCTGCTCCCCTGTTTGCCCCAGTTTATAAGTAGAGTATGTTCCGGGTTTGGTCCGTGTTGGGGCGGGTTGCAAACTCAGTCGGTCTGAGCCCGTTGAGGCTCGTGTGCGGCTACAGCAAAAGGCGCGCAATTAATTCTCACGACGCACTATTCGCAAAGAGGGAAGGCCCTTTTCTGGAGGACGCAGACTGCAAAATCGACTCATGGAAATATTGGCAATTATGCAATCTGAACCAGATGATGCCGTAACCGCGTCGCTACACCAAAACCCCTTTTGGGTGCTCTGGGTCAGCACCCGTGATCCGAATCAACGAATTGTCGAATCGGCAGATGAAAAGGCTCTCGTTCTCAATCCAGATGATTGCGAAAGCGCCCGTGCGACGTTGACCAATCCCCGTAAACGCCTAACTGCCGAAATGTCGTGGTTGCCCGGGGTTTCTCCCACTCGCGCCTGGCAAGTTGCAACGGCCCTCAAGGGTGGATTTGTGGACAATTTGCTCGCGGTTGGGCTTCCACCTCTCGCCCGCTCGAATGCGCTCTCTTCAGCAATCGAGCTTCAGTCCGATGATGCCTCTCCCATCGAATTGTCCGAGCGTATCGTCGCCCTTGCTAAGTCGACCGACGAAATCGAGGCACAGCTAATATTTGATCAGGTCAATGAAGATAGAGCCGTAGCGAAATTCCCACTGATCAAGGATGTATCCGTCATTGAGGAAGAGATGGCGGAGCGTTGGCGATCATACCGCAATGCTGTTAAAGCGCTCCTGGATCGCCAGCCAACCAATACTATAATTGTTGTAATGAACTCGATAGCAGAACGGGGAACCGGCCAAGGCACACGCCCCGCTTCGAGACTAATTGAGGATCTGGTCGACAGTTACGAAGTTGAATCTCAGTCGTTTGTTGACGCCGCAATGAGGACCCTTCGAGGATTGATTGATAAGGCAAAGACACTCGGAGCTAATGAGAAGGCTATAAGAGAGACACTCATCTTAGTATGGAAGCTTGCCGACAAATGGAATTTGGTACTGAAACCTGTTCAACAGGTGTCTAAGACTCGGGGAATTGATCATCCTCAGAGCAGAGAATTCGCCTTCGCGATCAGAGAGCTTGGTCTCTACTTTAACAACGAAAAGGTGATGCCAGAAATCGCCAAGGAACTCGCGGTAGCCTTACAGTCTAGATTTCCTACACTGGCTGAGTTCTCAGAACGACTCGTTGAAGAT
>DAIMKE010000208.1:0-8228 GCA_036721875.1 Bradyrhizobium sp.
GTTCCAAGGAGCGTTTTGCGAGCCGTTACCGTTGGTTGCGGCACCGCAATCCACGTAATAAACCTGATTGGTGGGCGTGAGCGACGCCGAGGAAAACGTCGGGGAGGCCGGGCCGGACGAGGCCGCCGCAGCGCCGGATGGCACGACCGTGATGGTGCCACTATCGGCCGCCGGCGTCATTTGCTGCGCAGCAAGTACCCCGGCAAACGTCACAATGCCGACGCCGATAGGAAACAGAAGTTTCACAACCTTTCGCATTATCAATCTCTCCCGGAGCGCGCAATATGGATCGGCTTCCGCTCGCCACGCTGCCTGCCGCGCATTGCTACAGCAGCGACGATCTTGTTACTTTCTCGCTGGAGATGTCAAGTCGGCGGCTGGCGGGGTTACGTTCGCTAGAACGCGTGCGAGATAATGGTCGGCGCATCAGCGCGGATCACGACTGACGCCGCCCTGGTTCAACGCAGGTCGAGCATGCCTGGGCGTTCGACCGCTCGCTCTCTTCGCGTCCGAGCATGCGCTCGCGTCTCCGGCCTGTTCCGACCGATGCCGAAACGGTGAGGATCGATCCGGTCGTCCCGTCACCGGCAACGCTTGCAGTGGGCTGCCATCCGCTCGCCACGATGACGCCTTGACCGACGTGGCCGAGCCGAAGATCGCGAGGCAGCCGGTGATCGGCAGGTGCGAGGATACCGCAAGCATGATTAGCGAACGGCAAGCGCCGCCCCCGCCAAGCGTTGCGGTCAGCGGCGCGTGACGCCGGCTCCGCCGTCGACGCGGAGCACGGCGCCGGTGATCCAGCCAGCCTCGTCAGAGGCCAGGAACAACGCGGCGTTGGCAACGTCCGCCGGCTGCCCGATGCGGCCAAGCGGATGGCGCGCGACGTTGGCGGCGCGCGCCGCGACGGGATCGCCGGTGCGGTCGAACGAGCCGGCGAGCAGCGGCGTGTCGATCGACGCGGGCGCAATGGCATTCACGCGTATGCCGCGCGGTGCCAGTTCCAGCGCAAGCGTAGCGGTGAGATTGTCGAGCGCCGCCTTGGTGGCCGCATAGGCGGCGAGGCTCGGTGTCGCGAACCGCGCATTGATAGACGACACAATGACGATCGATGCACCAGGCGCCATGGCCGCGATAAGCGGCTGGGCAAGTCGCACGAAGCCGGTCACGTTTACTTCGTACAAGCGCGTGAAATCTTCCGGCGCCGTGTCGAGCGTTCCGCCGGGCACGCTGGCAGCGGCGGCGTGGATCAGAATGTCCGGCTTCGGTGCGCCCAGCAGCTGGTCGGTTGCGCGGGCTACCGCTGCGGCGTCGCCGAGATCACATGCCACCGTTGGCCAGTCGCCATCGTCCGCTACTCGATCTAAGCCGGTGACGCTGGCCCCCTCCGCCGACAGTCGCTCGCAGATCGCCCGGCCGATGCCGCCGCTGGCGCCGGTCACGAGCGCACGCCGCCCCTTAATCCGCATCGCGCTTCTCCGCCGACAGGATTGCGGTAAAGCCCGCTGCGGTCAGCGCCTCATAATCGAGACGGCGCGCCACGATGCCCGCGGCGGTCAGCGCCGCACTGTACAGCGATGCGGCCGGCTCTGCGCCGGCGACGACGCAGGATACCACGTTCCCCTCCCACGCATGCAGCTGCATCGCATCGGCGACATCGGCCCCGATCAGCAGCCCCCACAGAAACGAAGAAGCGTCCGCGGCCTCCAGCCTGCCCGCGAGCACGTTCGCGCGGATCGCGAAAAGGTGCCGCGTCACGGCCCCGCCACCGCGCCCAACTGCCAGCCCGCGCCGGAACGCCGGCCCGTCGCCGGGCGCGCCATGCAGCATCGCCGCAAGGATGCCGCCGCGGGCGAGCGTCGTGGCGAGCTCCACCGTCATCGCGGTGTGAAAGGTCGCGATGCCCGCCGGCCCGACTAGCATCCACTTGGCATGCATGCCCGGGCAGTTCACGAAGAGCGTCGGCGCGGAGACGGTGCTCGCCAGTCCCACGGCCGCCACCTCTTCGCCCCGCGCGACGTCTGCATCGCCGAACCCGTTAATGCTGCGGATGCCAGGCAGCATCGTCACCGCGCTGCCCCCGATGCAATCGCGCGCGGCGCCGTCAACCAGCTGCGCGGGCGTGGCGGGCGTCGCGATCTGCGACACCTCGCGCCAACCCGACGCCGACCCGATCATCCCCGCGAGCAACACATTCGATGCGGCCTCCGGCCAGCGGCCGACGATCCGCGCCAGACAGGCGGAAATGCCGTCCCGATCCGCTTCAAGCAGGGCGAACGCGTGCTCCTCAGACGCTAGGACTGTGCCGTTCGCACTCAGCAGCAAGGCACGCAGTCGCGTGATGCCCCAATCGATCGCGATTCGCGGCGTGACGTGGGTGGCCTGAGGTTGCAATTGCGGTGAGTGGTTCGACACGGGACGCACGCTCGTTAACGGATGGGACGTCGGAGCGTCCAACCACGCAAGTTTAGCGCGTTTGCATCTGATACAGCAACAGAAGAACAGCTCTTGTCATGCCTCAACATTCGCGGCGGCGTCGCGCAGCGCTGCCACCAGTTCGGCCGTTCCGCCCTCCGGCAGCCAACCAGACAGGCCGATCGCGGCATAGACCGGCTGCCCGACCGCGACGGCAATGGTGTGCCGCCCTTCCTCTGCGTTCACCAGCACGCGCGAATAGCCCTGTTCGCGCGCCTTTGCGACGGTGGCGAGCAGATCGTCCATGCCGCCCGGATGGCCCGGGACCGAACCAAGGTCGCGATAGATGTGGCGGATGTGCGCGTCGTTAAGCTGGGCGAGCAGCGCGATGCCGATGCCGCTGCTACTGGCCGGCAGCACGCCGATTCGCGCAAGCGCGCGGGTCGAATCAACCCCCGGCGGCGCGTGGTAGAGATATGACACGCTCTCGTTCCACAGCACACCCATGGCGACCGTGTGGCCGAATCGCCGCAGCTTCTCCAAGACGGGAATGGTTCGGCTGGTCAGCTTGGAGGCGAACAGGCTTTGCGCCGCCAAGACGTGCATGCCGGGGCCGGCCGTGTACTTGCGATTGGCCGTCTGCCGAACGATGCCGAGATGAGCAAGAGTCTTCAGCAGCCGGTTGACCTTGGTGACCGTAAGATCGAGTTCGCGCGCCAGCGCGCGACAGCCGATCGGCTCCGGCGCGACAGCAAGTGCCTGCAGCGTGCGCATGCCGTCGATCAGGCTTTGATTGGGTTGGGCGCTGGGAGCGGGAAGCATGGGCAGCCGGTATCGCAGTGTCGGGAACACGATGCTACCCCGTTTGACGTTCCACGTGACGGAACAGTTCGGATGCGGGTGCAACGCCTAGGCCGAGGCCGCCGGGCAAGCAGTAGAAGCCGGCGTCGCAGGTCAGATCGCCGTCTAGCAACGCGGCGTTGCGGTGGAAGATCGAGTGCTGATACTCGTGCAGCGGTAGGTCCGCGATGACCATCGACGCGTGAAGGCTAGCGGCCAGGAAGATGCCGGTGCCGATCGTCGCATGCGGGATCACGGGCACGCCATGCGCCTCTGCCGCCGCCGCGATCCGCAGAAATTGCGTGATGCCGGTATGCCCCATTTCAGGTTGCACGACGTCGCAGGCCTTGCGCGCCAGCCGCGGCGCGGCGTCCCATGTCGTGCGCCACTCCTCGCCGACCGCGATCGGCATCGGCGCGGCGGCGGTCACCGCGACCAGCGCATCAATGTCTTCCGGCTTTACTGGCGCTTCGGCGAAGAGCAGGCCGAGCGGTGCCAGCCGTGCCAGCAACCGCGTCGCCTCGTCGGCATCGTACATCCAGTGGAGGTCGACCATCAGCCGCGCGCCGGAGCCCAGCGCCGTGCGCAGTGCGCCGAGCTCTTCTGTGATCGCATCGGGCGTCATCACCGCGGCGATCTTGACGGCATTGAACCCGCGATCGCGAAACTGCTGCGCCAGCGCAACGCGCTCGTCGCGGGTCGGACGCGGCAGCCCGGAGACATAGGCCGGGACGCGCTCGCGGCGCGCGGTGCCGAGCAGCGCATGAAGCGGCACGTCCGCCTGCCGCGCCGCGAGATCCCATAGCGCGATGTCGACGGCGGCCAGCGCGTCCGCCCAGAACCCTCCCCAGTAGCCCCGCACGCGCATAAGGTCGTAAAAGGCGTCCCATTGTCGATCGGGCGGCGGCATAGCCTGACCGACCAGCAACGGCGCGACGATGTCGCCGACTAGCGCGTGAATCACGTCGGGCGCGACCAGCCCGTAGGTCTCGCCCCAGCCCGCGCGCCCCGCATCATCAGTGATTCGGACCAGCACGGACCGATCGCTGGTGGGGTACAGCGTACCATTGGCGGCGCGCACGATATAACCGTTGGGCGTCGTTCGGTCGTCACGGCCGATAGCGCCAAGATAGGGCGTTTCGCGCGGGATGGTAACGGTGAACACCTCGACCCGGGAGATCGTGGCGCGCGTCATGCCTGGATTTTTTCCGCAGCGGATTTGGTGAGCAGAGGGGCGAGGCGATCGAGCAGCGCGCCTAGTTCGCGGTGATCCACAGCGTCGAGGCGCGGCCCTGGTGCGCGGACGTGCCCGTGGCGGATGAGGCCGCGGCGCCGAAGCACCTCCTTCGTCAGGTCCCAGCGGAAGATTGCCTGCATCATCAGCACCGGCAGCATCCGTTCGTGCAGGTCGCGCATTTGGTGCACGTCGCCGGCGCGGTGCGCCGCGATCAGCGCCACGCTGATCTCCGGCAGCTCGGCTGCGGGCATCGTGCCGATCGCTCCGCGGCCCAGCTCGTCGATGATGTAACGTCCGCCCGCGCCGCCGAACACACCGCGCAGCGACGCGGGGCGCAAGGCGAGCAGCGCACTGATCCCGTGGCCGCACGGCATCGTCTCCTCCTTGACGAACGCGACGCCCGGGGTGGCAGCGACGATTGCGCGAATCTGCGCGGGCGCAAGGCCTACGCCCATCGGACGCGGGGCGTTCTGCAACATGATAGGTACGCCGCGTTCCGCCGCGCGGCGATAGAAGGCGACGTGCGCATTGAGATCGGTGTCGTGCCGATGCGGTGTCATCACCATGGCGGCGGCGGCGCCCGCCTCACGCGCTGCTTCCAGCATCGTCATGGTTTCCGCTTCTTCCGCTGCACTTCCCCCGACAATCAGGGCGGCCCCGCGCTCCTGCGCCACGCGGCCAAACGCCGAGACGAGCGCGAGCCGTTCGTCGCGGGTCAAATGGTCATATTCGCTCGCCAGTCCAGGAAAAGCGATCCCGTCCACCCCGCATGCCAGCACAAAATCCGCCACCGCGACGCACCCGACCTCATCAATGCTGCCATCCGCCCGAAAAATAGTGGGAAGCACCGGGAAGGTCCCACCGCGCACTATGCCTGCCATTCGCTCCACTCCCTATCTTCGATAGCTTGTCTTTATTAGTAACATTGTCAACCTGTCACAGCTGCAGTAGCATCGTTCTTCGCCCTGTCGCCACAGGCTTAAGGGTTCCGCACGTTTGCATGGGCCGGCCAAAACTAGATCGCTATCTAAGCTACGTTATTGGAGCAATGTTATCGTGAAAGGAGCCAATTCCGAGGCGGTCGATGACGCAGCCCGCCTCCACGCGCGACCGGTACCGCACGCTGCCGGCACACGTTCGCTGCGCCCGCACTCGCGCTGGATCGTGCTGGCGCTGCTGTTCGGATCGACCGTTCTCAACTACGTCGATCGCCAGACGCTTTCGATCTTAGCGCGCACGGTGCAGGACGATCTCGGGCTCACCGATCGCGACTATGCCGGTGTCGTGCAGGCATTCTTGATCGCGTACACACTGGCCTATCTGATTGTCGGCCGGTTGACAGATCGGGTAGGCGTGAAGTGGTCGCTAGCTCTGTTCGTCGGCTGGTGGTCGATCGCGAACGCCGTCACCGGCTTTGCGCGCGGGCTTGGTGAACTTTGGGCCGCCCGCTTCGCGCTGGGGCTGGGGGAGGCGGGCAACTACACAGCCGGGCCCAAGGCCATCGGTCAACAGTTCGAGCCGCGACAGCGCGCGCTCGCGTATGGCATCTACACCGCCGGCGCGATGGTGGGCGCGACGATCGCACCGCCGGTGATCGGATGGCTCTCGATCACGTACGGCTGGCGCGCGGCCTTCATTTCCACCGGCTCCCTAGGTCTGGCATGGCTCGTCTGCTGGTTGGCATTTTATTGCGAACCGGACGCCCAGCTGGCGGGCGATACAACCCCCGCAGGCACCCCTGAGAGCGAAGGCGGCGTTTGGGCCGCGATCCTGCGCGATCGCAGCGTCTGGGCGCTCGTCTTCGCGCGCATGGTAACGGATCCGCTCTGGTATTTCTACCTCTTCTGGTTTCCCAAATATCTTGGTGACGAGCGCGGGTTCGGATTGGTCGCGGTCGCGAGCACGGCCTGGATCGTCTACCTTGCCGCAGACATTGGCAGCCTTGGCGGGGGTTGGTTGTCCGACCGGCTGGTGAAGCGAGGAATGCGACCGCGCGAGGCGCGGCTGCGGATCATGCGCATCGCCGCCATCATCATTCCGATCGGCGGGCTTGTCGCGTTGCGACCGCCGATTCCGTTCACCTTCGCGTTGATGGTGGTCGTCGCGCTGTGCCAGCTGGCTTGGCAGATCAATCTCAGCACGCTGATCATCGAACGCTACCCGTCGCAGCGACTCGCGTCGGTGTTCGGGTTCGTCGCGGCGGGCGCGGGGCTGGGGGGCGTGGTGTCGACCGGCGCCATCGGCGAGCTCGTCAGCACCGTGTCGTACACGCCCGTCTTCCTGCTCATGGCGGTGCTGCACCCGATGGCGCTGGTGCTGCTGCGCGTAGTCGGCGGTCGGGCTCTCGACCCCGACTGAGTCGCCGCGCCGATCGGCGCGGAACTCTATGTACTGATAGATGGTACATTCGAAAGGACCTGAGTGTGCGTTGGTCCGAAGCGGCAAAGGCGCCGCCGCGCGCCTCGACGTTCGTCAATGGCCGGCCATCCCGCGAAAGCGCATTGACAATTGTCGCTATATAAGCTCCGTTGGCCCGAAATAAGTCGGAGGCATCCGGCAAGTTCGGGAGGGAACGATGCGAGCTTATTCAACCAAGTTGAAGCTGTCGGCCGCGCTGATCGCACTGGCCGTGCCGATGTCGGCCGGCGCGCAGGAGGCGGCGAACGCCGGCGCGGCGACGGAGGCGACCGATGAGGACATCGTTGTCACCGGTATTCGCAACAGCCTCGGGCGCGCGGCCGACCTGAAGCGCAACACCGATCAATTCGTCGACGCAATCGTTGCGGACGACATCGGCAAACTGCCGGATCGCAACGTCGCCGAATCGCTTGCGCGCGTATCGGGTGTTCAAGTCGATCGCGGCATCGGCGAAGGAACCAGCGTGTCGATCCGTGGACTTCGCCAGAATGTCTATCTCTTCAACGGTCGCCAGATCTACGACGCGTTCGGCCGCGGCGGCACCGGCGCGGAGTCGCTCGGAACGTCCACCTACAGCCTGCTGGCGCAAGTCCCCTCAGAGCTGATCAGCGAGCTGAGCGTAACGAAGCTGGCCGGCGCGGACCAATTGAGCGGCGGCCTCGGCGGCATCGTCGATATCCGGACCCGCACTCCGCTGGACACGCCGGCTCAATATGTCGCGAAGATCACGGGCATTTACAGCGAGCAGGCGGATCGGGCCGGTTACGAGCTGTTCGGCCTCGCCTCTCAGCGGTTCGCCGATGACACGTTGGGCATTCTGGTGTCCGCCTCCTACAACCGGCGGCCGGTGTCCCAGCTCGGCCTCGACACCTTCTCGGGCTATGGCCGCTTCACTGACGGCACGGGTGGGACTCGCTTCGGCAACACCGACGCGCGGCCGGAGGCGATCAACGAGACACGCAGGTCGCTCGGCCTGAACGGCGTCATCCAGTGGCGTCCCAGTCCGGACGTGGAGATCATAGCCGACACATTCTACTCGAACCTGGATGCGAGTCGCGAGCGGCTCTGGCTCTCGTTCTCTCCTACGGCAGGTCTCAGCAACCCAACCTTTTCACCTGACGATATCCTGCTGTCTGGCAGGGCCACCACGAATGTCCTCACCAATACCGAATTCCTGAACACCGATGCCGACGTCTGGAGCTCCGCGCTGCGCGGGCGGCTGCGTGCAAGCGATCGGCTCACCACCACCGGAGAGGTCTCGTACAGTCGATCGACCTACTCCGGCAAGCAGATCTATTTCCGGCTGCAGCCGGTGGCCGGA
>DAIMKE010000209.1:0-8222 GCA_036721875.1 Bradyrhizobium sp.
CGTCAGGATTGCGAGCCGCTGCTGCGCTTCCTCCTTTTGCGGAAACGCCGCGGGTAGCTGCACCGCCTTCTGCAGCGCTACCCGGGCCGCTGCCTCATCCCCCAACATGTATTGCGCCATGGCGAAATGGTATTGGACCTCAGGGCTGTCCGCTAGCTTGGCGGCGCCCTCTTGCAGGAGCGGCAGGGCGTTTCGATAATCGCCCTTCCTGAACATGATCCAGCCCAATGTATCCGCAAGGCTCGGGTTGTTCGGGAAGCTTGCGCGAGCCCGCTTTGCCAAGTCGAGCGCCTTGTCGACCTGATCGAAGCGCTCTGAATAGACTACGGCAAGGTTGTTCAGGGCGAGCCCGTTATTGCCGTTGATGACAAGCACCTTTTCGTAGGCATCGCGCGCGGCAGCATAATTCTTTGTCGTTTCGTAAATGGAGGCAAGCTGCAGCAGCGCCGGGACACTCTTGTTCTGCTCGACGAAAACGTTGAGCTTCTGGATCGCCTGGTCCGGTCTCTCCGTGGCAATATAGAGTTGCGCGAGCAGCAGGTGCGCCGCTTCAAATTTGGGGTCGAGCTCGATGGCCTTCAACAGGTCGGGTTCGGCGCGAGCGAAATCGCGCTGCGCAAAATAGACCTTGGCACGCAAAGCCCACGGCTGGGCTCGTTTAGGGTCCTTTTCGATCTGCTGCTGAACCCGACCCAGTGCGGCCGCGTATTGCTTGTCAGCGATCTCGAAATCAACAAGCCGTTCAGTGGCAGGCAGGAAGTCGGGAGAAATCACGGCCGATTGCTCGAATGCCTTTCGGGCTTCTGCTTGCTGACCTTGTGCAAGAAGGACGTTACCCAAAAGAAACGGCGGCTGCGGATCCTTTGGAAATAGCGCCATCATCTGCCGATACGTTGCCGCGGCTTCGGCGGTTTGTCCCTGGGTGGAATAGGCTGTGGCCAGCAGATAATATGCCTGGGCTGTCTGCGGTCGATCCTTGATCAATTCCCGCAAAGGTTCGATTGCAGCGGCGGCGCTGCCCTTGCGAATCTTGAGCTCGGCAAACAGCAGCACCGCCGGTTCGAGCTTCGGATCGAGCTTGACCGCGTCGCTCAATCGGTTTTCCGCGCTCTCAACGGCGGTCCGCGCGTTCACTTCGTTGGCGCTCTTGGTAGAGAGCAAATAGGCGCTGGCTAGCTGATAGCGCACAAGCGCATTACGAGGAAATGAATTGCTCAAGAATTCCAGTTCGCGGATGGCCTTGGGTATGTCGCCCTTGCTCGCGTTGATGAGTGCATCCTGATAGACCGCCTCGAAGTTGGTTGGATCTTGCGCCAAAATGTTCTGGATGCGCGCAGCACAGTCGTCCTTTTGTTGCTCAGCGCATGCGATCTTCAAAAGAGCTACGCGAGGCGGAAGATACTCGGGAATTTTCTTGTTGATGTCCTCCAGCATCGCCTTTGCCTCGGCAGCGGCGCCCGTTCGAAGCTTGAAATCCACATATCGCATCCTGACAGGCGAATTGGCGGGAGAGAGGTCTGCCGCGGCCTTGAATGCCTGGTCTGCCGCCTTGAGATCGTTGTTGCTCCAGTACAGCATAGCCAAAGCTACGTAGGTCGTGCTGGACTTGGGATCGAGCTGGAGCGCCTTCTTGAATGCTGTTTCGGCGCGCGCTTTATCGCCCATTCTGAAGTCAAGCGAGCCAAGCGCCACCTGATAGCTCGGACGGTCCTGGTCAGCCTTGCGCAGGTCCTCGATAATCTTTCTGACGTCGTCAATTCCTTCGGGGGATCGGGCGGTATCCGCTAGCAGCGATAGCGCCGGCTCATCGCCGGCGCGTTTGGACAATGCCTGCAGGGCTGCTTCGCGGGCCAGCGCGAAATCGCCCGTCGCAAAGAGGGCCAGTCCAAATTTGACCTGCATTTCTGCGTCGTCCGGCTGCAAGCCGGCGTACTTCTTCAGCAAAGGGTAGGCTTGGGCGATCTGCCCCTGATCGTCATACAGGATCGCCAGCCGACGCATTGCAACCGGATCGTCCGCTGCAAGCCGGAGGACCTCACGATAGTCTTTTTCAGCCTGACTATATCGTTGAGCAGCGTAGGCTTCGTTGGCGCGAGATAGAATCTGGTCTTTGGTAGGAGCCTTTTCGGAACAACCGGCGATCGCGAGCGCCGCCACTGACATCGCCAGCAATGATGGCCAGCATTTGCCGGAGCGAACGCGCCGAACCAACCGTGTCGCGCAAAAAAACATACCGGGCATGAGAAGCCGTCCCAATCAACTAGGTGACAAGATCCGCGTCAGAAGGCTTGGAAAAAAACAGCGCCAGCGTCTTACTGGCCCGCGTTCTGAGATTCAACTGCCGGCCGCTTCAGAGCGATCGCCAAGGATTTCACCGGTTTCGATTATCAGATCGCTGTGCAAAAAAGTAACGCTTGGTAATTGTGGTGGAATTTTGCTAGCGGTTATCGCCTGTGGAACGCTTGTCAGCCGGATTTTGGTGGGCGGGACGCTTGTTTTGGCAGGCGGAACGCTTGGGCTTTTGCTCTGCAGCATCAACCGGCTTCGTTTCGAGCGCGTTTGATTGACGATCAAAGCGTGCTAGCCTACCTGAGGCTAGCGCCTTTCTTCATTTTTCCTTGTCCAGAGATACTGATGGTGGACGCGTCGGTTCACGAGCGGTCGATCGCATCCAAGCCGCGGATGTTGCCTGCGATTTGCGAGGCCGTTCCGCGCAACGACTTCTTTGCGATCCTTTACTTCCTAGGCTGCGCAAACGGGCTATTGGGGCGGCTGATCCAGAGCTTTCAGTTCTCGGATTGGGAGGGGGCGCTCGCCGGCGCCGACATCAACGTGATCATATTGCTGGCCTGCTTTGCCGGAATCTCCCTGGTCTCTACGAAAACCTCCGAGCGTCTGCAGCCGCTCGACCTCGTTGTCGCTCTGGTGTTTTTGATCCTGGTTGCTCTTCCGATATTTCCCCTGAGCTGGGTGGGGATTACGGTATTGAGCCTGTACATCCTGGTGTTTGCAAACAACAACCGCGAACGGGTGCGGGGAGCTCTAATTTTGCTTGCAATGACGGCTCCGATGTTGTGGAGCCGCTTGCTGTTCCAGATTTTTGCGAAACCTATTCTGGATATCGATGCGTTGCTGGTATCGCTGCTGCTGGGCACCCAAAGGACAGGAAATATGGTCGGGTTCCTGGATGGATCCGGCTACATGATCGTTTTGCCGGCCTGTTCCTCGCTGGCGAATATGTCGCTGGCGCTGTTATGCTGGGTTGCCATCACGCAGTGGGCCGGGCACCGCTGGGTCGCGAAGGACGTGTTATGGGCCGGGCTCGCCTGCGCCTCTGTTATCGCCGTCAATGTGACGCGCATCAGCCTGATGGGGTTTAGCCAGCGCCACTACGAACTGATCCATAGCTCCTGGGGCGACATGATCACCAATACGATCATGCTGGCCCTGATGGTTGGTGTGACTGTGCTGGGTGCGCGGCGTGAAATCTTCGCGCGCGCTTAAGTACCTCGTGCTCCTTGTGTTTCTATCGCTCACCCTGGGCTGGAAGGTGGTTGCTCGCGCGACGCGTGACGGGCAGGTGACAGATCGTAGTATTCAGATTCGAGTTGCCGAGTTCCTGGTCGGCCAGCATTTCAGCGTCTCGATGCTGGAACAGGCGGAGCAGGGGAAGCCCGCAATAGCAGCCAATTCGGGCTCGTGCCGGATCCTTGTCATAAGGTCGCCAGCGCTGGGATGGGACCGTGATCTGGTTCGGCGCTACGCGGATGCCGGAGATCAAATCTTTGTTGTGTTCCAGGGGAGAATCTATTCCGATCAGCCCACCGTTAGAACTGCATTTGATGCGTTGTGGTCGCGGTTCCTGAGGGAACTGGGTTTTGCGAAATCGCCAAGTCCAGTGCTTGCCGTGGTAGCACGAGCGGCCTGCGAGGCCGATCGTCTCCCTTGGGATAAATTCGACTCTGCTCGAAGCTGATGTTGCAAGACTGTGAATTAATTTAGCTTGGAAAGTGGCCAAAGAGGCTTTGCCCGAAGGCCAAAAATGCATTAATGATCAGTGAACTGCCGCGCTGCGGGAGTGTGTCTTACGCACCACGCGCCCCCTGGATCTGACAACGAGACGAGTAGCCGCGCGTGTCTGAATTTAGCCCGCTATCGCAGTCAGGGACCGCACCCGCCAGCTTGGGGCAGCGGTTCGATTATTTGCGTGGCTTCGTCCAAAGGCAATACCTTGCAATCGCTCTCGGACTCGCGATCGCCCTGCCGATCGGGGCCTTCAACGCGCTCACCAGCCCCAGGACCTACACTGCCTCTGCAACCATGACGATTGAGAGCCGCAAGGGGCCATTGGATGAGCCGGGGCGTGCCGCACCGCTCGATATGGCCTGGTTTGAAACCAACTTGCAGAACCTGAGGTCGCTCAATGTGCTGGGCTATGTCGTCAAACAGCTCAACCTTGCGAACGATCCCGAATTCCTTGGCTCGGACAAGGCGCCGCTGGAGCGGCTGTGGTCGCGGATCGGCTGGGGTTCTGCTGCGCCGAAGTCAGAAGCCGAGCGGGTCAACCGTGCGGTCGCACTCGTGGCGAGCGGGGTAAGGGCGCAGCGCATCGGCCAAAGCTACATGATCAGGATCGACTTCTCTGGACGCGATCCGGAACTCGCCGCAAAGATCGCCAACGAGATGGTCAACGCCTACATCACCGACCAGATGAACGCGAAATATCAGGCGTCGCGTAGCGCGGGCGATTGGTTGCAGGAGCGGCTGCAAAATCTTCGCGACCAGGCGGCCGCGGCGGAGCGCGCTGTGGTCCAGTTCAAGGCCAAGAACAACATTGTTTCGGCGGGCGGAACTTTGATGAGCGAACAACAACTCGGCGATACCAGCGCCGCGCTGGGCAAGACACGTGCGCAGGTGGCTAATTTGCAGGCGCGTCTGGAGCGCATGGATGCCGTTCGGCAAAGCTATCAACGGGAATACTCCGGGGATCAGCCCGGCCTGCCTGCCGGCGAAAACTTCCAGGAGGCAATGAACAACCCAATCATTAATTCGCTTCGCTCGAAGTATCTTGATCTGACCAATCGGGAGGCCACGTGGGCTGCGCGCTACGGCCAGGACCACGTCTCGGTGCAAAACATACGCAACCAGATCAAGGACATGCGCCGGTCGATTGCCGACGAGCTCGGGCGGATCGAAGAGACCGCCAAGGGCGAGCTCGAGATCGCGCAAAAGGGCCAACGGGAGCTGGAAGCATCGCTCGCCAACGCGCTTTCGAAAACCCAGGACGCCAATCAGGCGCAGGTGACGTTGTTCAGCCTTGAGGCCGCCGCCAAAAGCTACCGCGCGCTTTATGACAATTTTCTCAAGCAGCACACCGAGGCCGTGCAACGGCAAACTTATCCGATCAGTGACGCGAGGCTGATTTCGTCGGCATCGGTAACGCAGACCGGGCCGCAAACCCTGAAGATCTGGTTTGCTACATTTTTCGCGGGCGGAATGCTCGGCGTGGGGTTAGGCGCGCTACGGGAGTTGCTCGACCGTGGTTTCCGTACCAGGGAACAGGTGAGGTCGGTTCTCAATACTGAATGCCTTGCGCTGATTCCGCGGGTGGGCCAAAATCCCGGTGCACCACGGCTATCGTATCGCAGCGTCATCCAGATGGCGCGCGGGGCGAAAGCGCTGCCAGCTCCATCGGCCTCGCAGGGCGCTCCTAAGAACGAGCACCGTGGGCGCTCGCGCATGCTGTGGAACGCGGTCGACGCGCCCAATTCCGCCTATGCGGACGCCATCCGCTCGATCAAGCTTTCGCTTGATTCAGGGGGGGACGCAGGCTGTCAGGTGATCGGCTTGACGTCGTATATGCCTGCGGAAGGCAAGTCGACAATTGCAGCCGGCGTCGCCAGTCAGTTGGCCGCATCCGGTCGGCGCGTCATGCTGATAGATTGCGATGTCCGCAATCCGTCACTCTCGCGGGCGTTGTTTCCCGACGCGAAGCTTGGATTGCTCGACGTGGCCGTCGGCGAAGCAAATTTGGCACAAGTCATGTGGCGCGATCCCGCCACGGGCCTGACGTTTCTGCCCATGGTTCCAAATCCGTCACTGCGCAACCCGACCGAAACGCTTGCCTCACGCAACGTAACGCTGCTGATCGGGTCATTGAAGAACTATTGCGACTTCATTATCGTCGACATGGCGCCCTTGATTTCCACGGTCGACGTACTTGCGGTGTCGCGCTTCGTTGAATCGTACATGTTTGTGATCGAGTGGGGTACGACCAAAATGGAGGCCGTTCGTCATGCACTCGGCAATGCACCCAGTGTGCAGATGAAGATGCGCGGTGCCGTGCTGAATAAGGTGGACTTGGCTGGCCTCGCCAGCTACGAGCCATATGGTGAATACCACTATTATTCCTACGGTCAAAGCGGCTCTCCACTCGCCCAAAGCAGCTCTCGTCGCGCTCGGAGCGGCGCGCCTGCGACTCATTGAAGGGAAATGAAGATTCCATCCCCACATGAGTTGGTGCGTGATGCCCGTTGGTATCTCGTTCACACACGGCCAAACAGTGAGCGGAAAGCCGAGCTCAATCTCACTGCGCAGGGATTGGAAACGTTTCTGCCGCAAATCGAGAAGACCATTCGGCATGCCCGGCGTTTGACGACCGTGCGGCGGCCGCTGTTTGCGCGCTATCTCTTTGTAAGCCTGGATATCGCGCGCGAGAGGTGGGTTTCCATCAACAGTACCATCGGCGTGTCGCGCCTGGTTGCGCATGAAGGCCGGCCGACTGCCGTACCGTCATGCATCGTTGAGACCTTGCTGGCGCATTCGGACGCGGGGCTGACACGACTGGACCACTCGCTCGCGCAAGGCCAGCGCGTGCGTATCCTGTCCGGGCCATTGGCTGATTTTACTGCGACGATAATGCGGCTTGACGAGCGCCGTCGCGTGGATGTGTTGCTTGAAGTCATGGGAAGCGCGGTCTCCGTTTCGGTAGACCGTCGCACACTCGCGCCGGCGGCGTGAGCAAACGGGGGGCAGCGATTACCCTCGATGAGGTCGAAGCCGGGTGGAGCGATTCACCCGAAGTGCGGTAGCGTGGTTTATTGCGTACCTTAATGTCGAAGCGCCTGGTTTATATCTGCGATTGGCTGCCGCCGGATTTCGGCGCGGTCGGCCAATACGCCATGCTGGAGGCGCATTCGTGGGCGAAGCGTGGATTTGCGGTCACGCTCGTCGGTCTCTCGAGCGGCGCAAGCGCCCGCGAGTTGCCGGTACCGATCGGAGAGGGGTCGGTCGAGATCGTCAGGGTGCACCGGCGCCAGTATCAGAAGCGGCGGTTTGTCGAGCGCCTGATCTGGACGATTGCTTCCAACCTGGCCTTGCTGCGCGGAGCGTTCGCAGCAATGCGCGTGGCAGACCTCGTCGTGTTTACGGGCAGCCCGCCATTGATGCTGCATTTCATCGCGCCGCTGAATATCGTCCTGCGACGGCGGCTGGTCTACCGCATCATGGACTTCCATCCCGAATGCCTGATCGCCGAGCGCGGGAAGAGTGGCCTCCTCCTCCAGGCTCTGCTTCGGCTCACGCATTTCTGGCGGCGCCGCATCGACGCATTCGAGGTGCTTGGACAGGACCAGGCACAGCGGCTGCGCGAAATCGGGATCGCCGAGCGCCGGATCGAGATCAAGCCGAATCCCTCGCCGGTCGCTTTTCCGGCGGGGCTTGCGCCGCTGCCGTTGCCTGGGGAATTGCAGGGAGGCGGCGGCGTGATCCTCTATTCGGGCAACTGGGGCGTGGCTCACGATGAGGATACGTTCATCGAGGCGTATGCGCGCTACGTGGCCGGCTCGAGCAACCCGTTGCGGCTGTGGATCAACGCGACCGGAGCGAAGGCGGATCGCGTCGAGCGCGAACTCCGCGCGCGCGGCGTTCCGTTCTACCGGTCGCACCTTGTTCCGCTCGAACAGCTGGCGAGCCTCTTGATCGCCGTCGACGTTCACCTCGTCACGCTGCGCGATGCGTTTGTCGGCTACGTCCTGCCTTCCAAGGTCCATGCCTGCATCGATTCGGAAAGACGCATCCTGTTCATCGGCAGCCAGGCATCCGACGTGCATCGGCTGGCCACCGCTTCGCTTTCGCCCGGCCAGTATCGTCGCGTCGACGTCGGCGACGTCGAGGGGGCGTCGGCTGCGCTGAAATGCCTGGAAAACGGCGTTGTGTCGGAT
>DAIMKE010000210.1:0-8211 GCA_036721875.1 Bradyrhizobium sp.
AGCCGCTGTCGGCGTTCGTGCGACGTTGCAGGATTCCGTTTTTCAACACCCAGATGGGGAAAGGCGCGGTCAGTGCCGGTTCCAATCTTTACATGGGTACGGCCGCGCTGTCAGAGCGCGACTGGGTTCACGAGGCGATTGATCAGGCCGATCTGATTATTTCGATCGGCCACGATACCGTCGAGAAACCGCCTTTCCTGATGGGCCATGATGGACCGCAGGTTATCCACGTCGGCGCTACGCCGGCGACGGTGGAACAGGTATACTTCCCGCGGGCGGAGATCGTTGGCGATGTCGGCGCGAACCTCGCAAGCGTGGCCGATCGCCTCGAAGGCAAGCTCCCCAACGGTTCGGCATTGCTGGGTTTGCGGGAAGGGATCCTTGCCCATCTCGCCGAGCGGTCGACGGAGGATCGGTTTCCCCTGACGCCGCAGCGCATCGTGCACGACGTTCGTCAGGTCATCCCGTCCGACGGCATCGTTGCCCTCGACAACGGCATGTACAAGATCTGGTTCGCCCGCAACTATCGCACCAGCGTCGCTAACACGCTGCTGCTCGACAACGCGCTCGCGACCATGGGGGCGGGGCTTCCTTCGGCGATCGCAGCGTCGCTGATTTATCCGGATTGTCGCGTTCTCGCCGTCTGCGGCGACGGCGGCTTCATGATGAATTCGCAGGAGCTGGAAACGGCCGTGCGGCTCAAGCTGAACCTCGTCGTGCTTGTGCTCGAGGATCGCGCCTACGGCATGATCCGCTGGAAACAGGAAGTCGACGCATTCCCGGACTTCGGCCTTGAATTTGGTAATCCTGATTTCGTAGCCTATGCGAAGTCATACGGCGCCAAGGGCTCTCGCGTCGGCAACGCCTCGGAACTCTCGACCATGCTGGAAGCTGCTTTCGCGGAAGGCGGCGTGCATCTCGTTGTAGTGCCGGTCGATTACAGCGAGAACATGCGCGTCCTCGTCAGCGAGCTGCACCCGGTAGCCAAGACCAAGTGACGAGCCCTGCGTCTGTTTAGTGCGCCAAGGTCTATTTTTCGATCGCATCGTGCGAGCAGGTCCGTTTCGAGGCCGAATACGACAAACGACCACTTCGGGTCCAAAATTGACCTGGCCGAGACGTCCGCTTCTGGCTGATTATGTTGCAAAAGTCGGATCCAAGGGATCGGGTCGCTTGGCCTTTTGTTAAGGGCGCGGCTTTAAGCCGCCGGCCTTGACGCTTTTACCCAACTCCAACTCTACGCGATGGACAGAACTTCTGCCGGTGGCGGGAGCGCAACCATTGACGCGAGCCGCCGCAGGTTCTGAGCGATGGCAGCCAGAACAAACTCGTCCTGGGCGCCTCGTGGACCACGCAGTCGAAGTCGACCAAGCTTAAGGATGCGCTTCAGGTGCGCAAACCGCATCGCGGCTTCCTTGCGGGTGAGCCAGGACATGACTACCTTGCTGCATCGTTAGCATGGGCTCAGGCAGCGAGTGCTTCCTTGATCAAGGCGCCCGCCTGCTTCAACTTGGCAACCCGTCGATCAATGGTGCCCAGCAGAAACGTCAGGCAGACCGTGAGCATCGTCCTGAGCATCACCAGTTGTGCGTTGGTGCTCATCGCCTTCTGGGGCTGCAATTTGCTCGGAAACGAGTGGCGTCGACGGCACTAGTGCAACCCGATCGAATGGGATTTGATCGCAGCCTGCACCGATGTCGTGATCGCTTGCCCTAGTGGGACGATGTCCGTCTGGGCGCGTTGCTTGATCTCGTGAAGCACGACCGGTGTCATTTCGAACATTGTTCGGTCCGCGCGCTATAGAAAAAGGTCGGCCACGAAGAGATGCAAATTGGTTGTTCTCACCTCCAGCTGGCTTTTCTGATTTAGATTGCATTCACCAATTTTCGCTAAAGTCCCGTCTCAAGAGCCCCTGGCCGCGTTTCGTTTAGGCCTCGGAGCCCCTCACACGCGATGAGAAGTGTCCACTCGCGGTTCGAGAGGATTTAGTCATGCCATTCGAGATTAAGGGTTCTGTCGACGACTGCATTCTGATGGCACATGCCGAGACCGCAAAGGACGCATTTGCGAAGGCGGTCGAGTGGCAGGTCGCCCACGGCATTCGCGGAATTTCGATCAGCGACAGAGGCCGGCGCTTCACGGTCGCCGAGTTCTCGTGGAAGATGGCGTCCGCCGAGATAGCCGATACGGTGCGGCAAAGCCGCCGAACAGCTCCGGTGCATTCAATCTGATCAATGCGGATCGCCGTGGTCACGTCGAGCCTTCGGGATCTCGTTTGCGATAAATGCGCCGTACGATTAAGCTCGACTGCAATCTCTCGAGCGGTCTTGCCCGTGTCGAGATCGCCCGGCCAGGTTTCCCAGTGCGCGTTGCTCTTGAATGCGAATTTGGTTGATCCGGCGCCCGATGGTATGATCCCCACGGCTTTAATGGGAGGGCACGATGGCTGAAGCGAAACTCGCTCCGAACCTGCCGGACTGGATGCTCGAGCACGCGAACCGCTATCTTTCGAGCGGCGGAACCGACGGGCACATGTACAAGGTAACGGTGCCTCAGCGAGGTGAGCTTACGGTGCCGTCGCTGCTGCTGACCACTACCGGCCGCAAGTCTGGCGACAAGTTCATATTTCCGCTGTTTTACGGAATGGACGGCGACAGTTGCTTCGTAATCGCCTCAAAGGGAGGCGCGCCCGAACACCCAGGCTGGTATCGCAACATTCTTGCGAACCCCGATGTTGAAGTACAAGTCGGGACCAAGAAGATGAAGGCGCGGGCCAGGACGACGGCGGGCGAGGAACGCCTCCGACTTTGGAAGAAGGCGCTCGAATTCTGGCCGCCCTACGCCGACTATCAGCTCATGACCGAGCGCGAGATACCTGTGGTCGTGCTGGATCCAGTCCATTAGGGTAAGTAGTGGCCGACCGCCACTGCTACGTAATCTCGCAATTCGCGCGGCTTCGTCCCTTTTGGGCCTCGCGATAGCGGCTCGGACGCACCTTCAACCGGAGGCAATCGACATGAAACTCGGACGCCTTGGCGTGTGGTACAGCACCGATAAGCTCGACGGACCGCAGCTGCGCGATTTCGTGCGCACGGTCGAGAACAACGGCTACTCGAACCTGTGGTACCCGGAATCGCGAGGCTACGAGTCGATGTCGCTGGCGGCCTGGCTGCTGTCGTGCAGCGAGAAGCTGACGATCGGCAGTTCGATCGCCAACATCTATGCTCGCGATTCCTTTACCGCGCAGCGCGCCTTGATCTCGCTGAACGCGCTCTACGGCGACCGATTCGTTCTCGGTCTCGGCGTCAGCCACATTCCGATGGTGGAGGGGCTGCGTGGCCATCGCTACGACAAGCCGTTGGCGGCGATGAGTGCCTATCTCGACGGCATCAACAAGTCCGCGCCCGCCGGCGAATTGCCAGTCGTGGTTGCCGCACTCGGACCGAAGATGCTGGCGCTGAGCGCCGCCAAGTCGCGCGGCGCTGTCCCATATAACGTGACACCAAGGCATACGGCCGAGGCCGCCGCGATCCTTGGGCCATCGAAGTGGCTTGCTGTGGAGCAGAAAATAACCATCGAGACCGATCCGGCGAAAGCGCGGGCGCTCGGGCGCAAGGAACTGTCGCGCTACATGGCGCTGCCGAACTACCGCAACAGCTGGCTGCGCCAGGGCTTCACCGAGGATGAGCTCGCCGACGGCGGCAGCGATCGGTTCATCGATGCGATGGTTCTCTGGGGCGATGCCGACGCGGTCAGGCGCGGCCTGCGGGCGCACTTCACGGCTGGCGCCACGCATGTCTGCCTGCAACCTGTCCACGCCGACGGCGATTTCGCCGCCCGCGACCGCATGCTGGCCGCGCTCGCCGATACCTGAGGCTACGCCGCTCTCCCTTAGAGCAAATCGGCGACGGCGTTGCGGTAGCGGCGCATCGCGTTGACATGGTCGGTCATGCTTCGGCCGGCCATTCGCTTGTGGTGGTAGCCGCCGAAGGTGTTGTGCAACGTGACATGCGTGACGCCGGCCTGCTTCCAGAAGCTGAATTCCTCGCGCCAGTCCTTTTCGGTACCGGTGCCGGTTGAGGTCCAGACTTCCAGGCCAACCGAAGCCGGATCGCGTCCCTCGGCTTCCACCAGGCGGCGCAGCTTGTCGAATTCGGCAACGGCCTTGGGTCCCGGCGGTTCAGACAGCATCATCCAGCCGTCGCCCCATTTTGCGATCCGCTGCAGCGTCACGTCCATATGACCGCCGAACCACAGCGGAATTTTGCGCTGTTGCGGCCGGGGATTGATGCCGGCGTCCGGAAGGCGATGCCATTTGCCTTCGAACGTGACGTATGGATTGGCCCAAAGCGCTTGCATGACCTGGACCTGTTCCTCGGAACGCTTACCCCTGTTGTGAAAATTCTCGTTGAGGCCGACGAACTCCATCTCGTTCCAGCCCACGCCGATGCCGAACCGGAAGCGGCCGCCGCTTAGCACGTCGAGACTGGCGGCCTGTTTGGCAACCAGCACCGTCTGACGCTGCGCTAGGATCAGTACCTGGGTGGAGAGTTCGACCTTCTTCGTGCAGGCCGCGATGAAGCCGAACGCCACGAAGGGATCGTGGAATAGGCCGAGCCCGCCCGCACGGCCGCTGGCGGGGTTCGCCGGGTTGCCGCCGAGCACGTGGTCCGCCAGCGTCAGGCCGTCGTAACCTTCGGCCTCGGCGAGCTCGGCGTATTCACGCACAATCGGGCCATCGCCACCGATGTCGCCGAGAGGCAGGGCTATTCCGAGATGCATGGTCGCTTCCCCTTTTTGGCTGGTCGCTGCTTTCCTGCTAATCTATAGATTTCCACCACATGCACCATGGCCTCGGCATCGGCCGGCGCCAAGCAGGAGATTTTGCGGTGATCAAGCTCGGATACAAGGCATCGGCGGAGCAATTCGCGCCGGGCGCGCTGCTGGGCTTCTCCTGTCTTGCCGAGGAAGTCGGGTTCGATTCCGTCTTCATCAGCGATCACTTTCAGCCATGGAAGCACGTTGACGGCCATGCACCATTTTCGCTGACCTGGCTCGGCGCGCTCGGCGCGAAAACGTCGCGCGTCGTCATCGGCACCAGCGTGCTGACGCCGACCTTCCGCTACCATCCTTCCATCGTCGCCCAAGCGTTCGGCACGATGGGTGCGATGTTCCCGGGACGGGTCGTGCTCGGCGTCGGCACCGGCGAAGGACTCAACGAGGTGCCTTCGACGGGCCAGCCCTGGCCCGAATTCAAGGAGCGCTTCGCTCGCCTGCGTGAATCCGTCACGCTGATCAGGACGCTCTGGACCCAGGAGCGAGTCAGCTTCGAGGGCCAGTACTACAAGACCGAGAAGGCGACGATCTACGATCGCCCGGATACGCCGGTGCCGATCTATGTCGCCGCCGCAGGTGCTCTCGTCGCGCGTTACGCCGGCCGCTCTGCCGAGGGGTTCATCTGCACGAGCGGCAAGAAGCCGGAGCTCTACACCGAAACCCTGTTGCCGAAGATCGCCGAAGGCATCGCGGCGTCGGAGGATCCGTCGAAGTCCTACGATCGCATGATCGAGGTCAAGGTGTCGTTCGACACCGACAAGGCGCGTGCGCTCGAGGACACGCGCCACTGGGCGGCGCTGGCGCTGACGCCGGAGGAAAAGATGACGGTCGAGGATCCCGTCGAGATGCAGCGTCTCGCCGACGCACTGCCGCTGGAGCGCGCCGCCAGCCGATGGATCGTCTCCAGCGATGCCGACGAGCACGTCGAGCGGATCGGTTACTATGTCGGTCTCGGCTTCCGGCATCTGGTGTTCCACGCGCCGGGACCGGACCAGGCGCGTTTCCTAAAACTCTACGGTCAACATGTGCTGCCGCGCCTTCGCAAGCGTTTCGGTTGAGCGCGCGGGACCGGCCGATGCAAAGCAGCAGCGCCATCGAACTCCTTGCCGTTCCCGGCATTCCGCGGATAGTCAGGGGTGACGATCTCGTCGTCTTGATCGGTGAGGGGCTGGCGCGCGGTGGCATCGTGCCACGTGGCGGCGACGTCTTTGTGCTGACGCAGAAGATCGTATCCAAGGCCGAAGGACGCATGGTCGACCTTGCGACCGTCAAGCCCTCGACGGAGGCGATCGAACTTGCCGGCAAGGTCCAGAAAGATCCGCGTCTCGTTGAACTGATCCTATCGGAATCGGTGCGCGTCGTGCGGACAAGGCCGGGTGTCCTGATCGTTGAGCACCGGCTTGGCCTGGTGATGGCCAATGCAGGCATCGACCAGTCCAACGTAGGCTCGCCCGATGATCCCCCGCGGGCCCTGCTGCTGCCGGTCGATCCCGACGGTAGCGCGGCGATAGTGAGGAAGGGCCTGTCGCAAAGTTTCGGTGTGCCCGTCGCAGTAATCATCAGCGACAGCTTCGGCCGTGCCTGGCGCCGCGGTACCTGTGGCGTTGCGATTGGTGCCGCCGGCCTGCCGTCGCTGATGGATCTGCGTGGCGCGCCCGATCTGTTCGGCCGCGAGCTTCAGGTCAGCGTCACCGGGCATGCGGACGAGATCGCCGCGGCAGCTTCGCTGGTGATGGGGCAGGGCGCCGAAGGCCAACCCGTCGTGATCGTGCGCGGCCTGACATGGCGCGGTCCGGACAATGCTGCGTCTGAATTGGTGCGACCCGCCGCCGAGGACATGTTCCGATGAGCAAACGACTGGTCGTGGCGCTGTCCGGCGGGGTCGGCGGCGCGAAACTGGCGCTCGGTCTGAGCCGCGTCCTGCCGGCCGACGAACTGCTCGTGGTCGCCAACACCGGCGACGATTTCGAGCATCTTGGTCTCAGCATCTCGCCCGATATCGACACGCTGACGTACGCGCTTGCGGGCATCGATAATCCTGCGACCGGGTGGGGCCGGCGTGACGAGACGTGGTCGTTCATGGACAGCATCGGCGCGCTCGGCGGCGAGGACTGGTTTCGGCTCGGCGATCGCGATCTGGCGCTGCATGTCGAGCGCACCCGTCGCCTGCGCCTCGGGCAGACACTATCCGAGGTGACATCAGACTTTTGCCGGCGCCTCGGCATCGGCCCCCGCGTGGTACCGATGAGCGACGACCGCGTACGTACCCGCGTGCGCACCGACGCGGGCTGGATCGACTTCCAGGACTATTTCGTGCGCCAGCAGTGCCGGCCGGTTGTTCATGAGCTGGCTTTCGACGGTGTGACGCTCGCCCGGCCGCAGGCCGACATCACGGCGGTGCTGCGCTCGGGCGACGTGCGGGGCGTGATCATCTGTCCGTCCAATCCCTTCATCAGCGTTGAGCCAATTCTAGCGATCCCCGGCATGCGTGATGCGATGAAGGCGAGTCTTGCGCCGGTTGTTGCGGTGTCGCCCATCATCGGAGGGCAAGCCGTCAAGGGGCCGACCGCGAAGATGATGCGCGAACTTGGCCTCGAAGCCAGCGCTGCCGGCGTCGCCGCACGCTATGGCGATCTGCTGGACGGTTATATTGTTGACCACGCTGACGCCGATGCGATCGGCAATGTCGGCGCACGTGTCACCATCGCTAAAACGCTGATGATGAGCCTGGAGGACAGGGAAACGCTGGCGCGCGTAGCACTCGACGCCGCGGACGCATTGGCGTCGCAACGATGAGTGACATCTGGGCGGTCATTCCGGTCAAGGAGTTCGATGGCGCCAAGGACCGGCTGTCGGGCCTGCTGTCACCGCACGAACGACGAATTCTCGCCGAGACCATGCTGACCGACATGCTCGACGCCGTTGCCGGCTCCCGGCTTCTGGCCGGCGTGATGATCGTTACGCTCGATCCAGATGCGACGGCTCTTGGCAAAAAGATCGGCGCGCGGTTCGTGACCGAGGGCGCGCGGGATGGACATACCGGCAGCGTGAACGCCGGCCGCCGACTTCTCGCGGGCGAAGGACGCGGCGGCATGATCACGATGCCCGGCGACATTCCGGCCACTCGCGCCGGCGAGATAGATGCGGTGCTGTCGGCGCATCTCGCTTCGCCCTCTTTTACGATCTCGCCCGCGCATGACGATCTTGGATCCAATGCCGTCGTCTGCTCGCCGCCGGAATCGGTACCGCTTCGCTTCGGCGACAACAGCTACTTCCCGCACCTCGACGCCGCTCGCCTGCAGGGCATCGAGCCGACGGTGATTCGTCAGTCCGGAATCGCGATGGATATCGACCATCCGGTCGATCTGGCGCTTT
>DAIMKE010000211.1:0-8197 GCA_036721875.1 Bradyrhizobium sp.
CACCTGAGCTGGTCGACATGGGGCGCGCTGAAGCCAGCCCTGCCGTGACACGGGAGACGCCCGGCGCCTTGACGCCCTCGGATGAAAATTCGCCGAACTACAGCCGCTCCGGCAGCTATGGCAACCCAACACTGGCAACCTTGGCCAAGGGCGAAGACCTGCTCGCCGCGATCCTCGACGATCTCGTCGAACAGGTCGCCGTGTTCATCGCCAAGGACCTCACCGACAAGCCCCGGCCGGAAGCGATGCAAAGCGTTCTGCGATGAGAAGCCCAGCGCTTCGCTGGACGCTCGCCGCCGTGGCCATCGCCGCCATGCTGGCAAGCGCCATCAGCTTCCGCGCCGACGCCCAATCGGAATATATGCGCGGCGACCGCATGCCCTACGATGCGTTCGACCGATTGCCGAAGACCGACATCGAGGTCCCCGGCGGCACCATCCACGTCGCGTTCGCGCCCGGCGGCTTCGCGCTGCCCAACGAGAAGCTGTTGAACTGGGTCAGGATGTCAGCCAGGGCCGTCACGGCCTATTACGGCCGCTTCCCCGTCAACTCGTTGCGGCTGCTGCTGGTGCCCGTCGATGGCGCCCGTATTCGCGGCGGCACCACATGGGGTTATCATGGGGCCGCCATTCGCATCCCGCTCGGCCGCGACGCCACCGAAGACGTACTGCGGCGCGACTGGGTGATGGTGCACGAGATGGTGCATACCGCGCTGCCCGACATGCCCGACCGCTACGCCTGGCTGTCGGAGGGACTGGCGGTCTATGTCGAGCCGGTGGCGCGGGTGCAGGCCGGCGACCTCACCGCGCAGGAAATCTGGCAGGCCATGATGCGCGACATGCCAAAGGGCCTGCCGCAGGCCGGCGACCAGGGCCTCGACAACACCGGCACATGGGGACGCAAATACTGGGGCGGCGCGATGTTCTGCCTGCTCGCCGACATCGAAATCCGCAAGCGGACCAGCAATCGCCTCGGCCTGCAGGATGCCATGCGCGGCGTGCTCGCGGCCGGCGGCAACCACGAGCGGGACTGGTCGATCGACCGCGTTCTCGCAACCGCCGACAAGGCCGTAGGCCTCGACGTGCTGACGCGCCTTCACGGTGAAATGGGGCCCAAGCCCGTGACGCCCGATCTCGCCACGCTATGGCGGGATCTGGGCTTGAAGCGGATCGGCGAAGGCCTCGAATTCGACGACACCGCGCCGCTGGCTGCGATCCGCAACGCGATTACAGCGCCGCGGGCGAGATAGCGTTGGACGATCCGGCAGCACAATGCCGCCGGATCATGCTGAGTGCTGTTCTACAGCGTTTTTGAGAGAAGCATGCCCCATGCGGCCGAACGATTTGCAGCACATGAACCGCCTTCCTTGATCGCAAGTAATGGCGTCATTCGCTGCCTCTATTTTTCACGAATATGTGAACCTGGGTGGGCAGAGGATCTGTCCGCGCCGTCGTCTTAACTCCAGAATTCACACGGCGAGCCACGGACGGCAGGGGACGAAGGCTAGTGCACGACGGGCGCAAGCGACGACGGTTCGAGGTGCTGGCAAGACCAGAACTCGATGCGTTGTTTCGTACGGCTCGGCGGATGACGGGTGATGCGGGATTGGCTCAGGATCTTGTCCAGGATACGTGCCTCAAAGCCTATAAGGCGTTTTCGCCGGACGATGAGCCTCGACATATTCGACCCTGGCTTTTCCGCATCCTCATCAACGGCGTAGTTGATCATGCCCGCCACCGCCAGCGGGAGGCGTTGGGAACGCGCAACGCCGAACTGATTGCGGCAGCTCAGATCGATCTTGAGCTTCACTCCCGTCCGGACCGCGCCCTCGCAGGTCGCGAAACGGGGCGCGCCATCGAAGCGGCGCTTGCAGGCTTACCGATCGATCTGCGCGCCGTTGCAATCCTCGTCCTGATCGAAGAGGCGTCCTACGCCGACACGGCGGCGGCCCTCTCCATTACCGACGATCTCGTGCGTTCGCGATTGTCTCGCGCTCGCGACCTGTTGCGGCAGCGCCTGATCGAGCATCGCGACCCGGTCGCGGCACAAAGTCCAGCACCTCAAGCGAGGTCTTGAATGACGAGGCAACCGACAGACACGACTGCCTGCGACAATCTCCGCATGGTTATCGGCGCCTTTGTCGATGGCGAAGCGGATGAGGTGGAAGCCAACGACGTTCGCGCGCATCTGCGCACCTGCGCTTCCTGCCGCGCGTTGGCTCATGATCTCTCGACGATCAATCAGTTCTCGGGCGCGCTCTCCGAGGAGCGCGCACCAGAGCATCTATGGTCCGATATCGCGGCACGGCTGGAGCAGGCCAACGCGACGCAACTGACACGAAGGGTACGACCGGGTTGGCGCATCGCTGCGATAGCTTGTGCCGTTCTGATCGCAGCATTTGCGATCGTCATGCAGATGCTGCCGAGCCGCGATGTTGCGCAAGCGTCGGTCGAGGATTTCATCACCTATCGCGCCAAGGGCTGGACCGTCGATCTTGCCGCTCGCGACGGCCGGGCGGTGGCCGAGTGGGCGCAGGCGCGCGTGCCCTTCGCTGTACCACCGGTCAGGGATCGGATGGGCGCTTTCGAGGTCGGCGGCGTGCGGCTCTGCTGGCTGCTGGAGCGGCGTCTGCTCGGCGTCACTTACGCAACAGGCGATGACCGCGCGGTGCTTTATGTCATGGAGGCCGACGGACTATCGCTGCCGCTACCGGACCGGCTGCTCGGTGGCAATCGCCGCGTGGCGGTGGCGCAGCACAAGGGGCATGGCGCGGCTGTTTGGACTGAAAACGATCTCGTGTTCGTTCTGGTCGCCGGTGAGCCTGTATTCGATCGCATATTGGAATTTGCCGCGCAATCCATGTCCAGGCACGTTCGAATCGCCGTTCAGCATCCCCGCTGACCTACTCTTTTTCGTCGCATCGATCTCCAACCAATCACAGGAGTTTTCCGGAATGTTCACCTTCGCCAATCCACAGTCATCGACCGCGCAGGCGCAGATCGCGCTCGCGCTCCGCGTGGGCCTTGGTGCCGTCTTTATTGCTGGCGGGATCGCCAAGCTGGAGCGCCTGCTCACGCCCATGAAAGCCAAAGGGATCGTCGACCAGTATGTCGGCCCGCTCGGCTACATCAACCAAACCTTTCTCGATTGGCTGTTCGCGAGTCCTCTCGGAATGGTACTGACGCCGTGGAACTTCCTCACCGTGCTGTCGGCCTTCGAGCTGATCTCCGGTGTCATGCTGGTGGCCGGCCTTATGGTGCGGCCGCTCAGTGCAGTGTGGGCATTGCTGCTGTGGAGTTTCGTGGTCTCGTTACCGGTCGTGACGACGCCGGGTGTGGCTTTAACGGCGAAAACCTACCAGTCGCCGGCCGAGTTCATCCAGATCCGCGACATAGCGCTCTCCGGCTTCTTCTTCGTTCTGTACAATCTTGGTTCCGGCGCTCGCAGCATGGACGCGGGCCGCTATCTCGTGCCTGAGACGCTTGGCCGTGACTGGGAACCCCTGGGCCTGTTGCTACGCGTATCGCTCGGCTCAGTATTTCTCGTGGGCGGCCTTTTTGCAGGCTTCGACAACATCATCTCCTTCGGAGCACCGGGCTGGCTGCTGGCCATCATCGGTTTCGGCCTCATTGCGGGTGTCGGCGAGCGGTGGTTCGCAACGGCGGCTTGCGCGGTATTGCTGTGGTTCATGCTGACGAAACTCCTTGCCGCAACCGGCGTCATCGCGTTCTTCAACGGGGTGAAGCGCGAGTTTGCGCTCCTCGCTGCGGCTGGAGCCATCGCCGCCTTCGGCGGCGGCAGCCTCTTCACGCTCGGCAAGATACAGGCTGCACTCACCGCTTGGCGGGACACATATTTTGGAAATCGAGCCGAACCTGCTCGGTCAGGTCACCGGCCTGCGGCATGACCCAGCGCTGTGCAGATGCTACCGATTTCAACGCGAAGGTGGCGGCCGCCGCGCCCTACACCGCCGGCACGATCTTCCCGGGATTGAAAATGTTCTGCGGGTCGAGCGCCTGCTTCAGCGCACGCATGGCGTCGATCGCCTCGGGGCCGAGCTCGGCCTCGAGGTATTTCTGCTTGCCCTGTCCGATGCCGTGCTCGCCGGTGCAGGTGCCGCCCATCGACTGCGCGCGCTCGACGAGGCGATGCATGAAGTCCTCGCCGCGCGCCATTTCTTCCGGGTTGTCGACGTCGCAGACCAGCGAACAGTGGAAATTGCCATCGCCGACATGGCCGACGATCGGCGACAGCAAATTGAGCCGCTTCAGGTCCTCCTCGGTCTCGGTGACGCAATCGGCCAGGCGTGAGATCGGCACGCAGACATCGGTCGCGACCACCCCCGCGCCGGGACGCAGCGCCTTGACCGACCAATAGGCGTCGTGACGGGCCTGCCAGAGCTTGGTGCGGTCCTCCGGCTTGGTGGTCCAGGTGAAATCGCCACCACCGCACTCCCTGGCGATCTCGCCGAAATTCTTTGACTGTTCGGCCACTTCGATCTCGCTGCCGTGGAATTCCAGCAGCAGCAGCGGCGTTTCCGGCAGGGTCAGCTTCGAATAGGCATTGCAGGCGCGCACCTGCTCGGCATTCAGCAGTTCGATCCGCGCCAGGGGAATACCGGTCTGAATGGCCAGGATGGTCGCCTGGCAGGCGCCGCGCACGGTTTCGAACGAGCAGGCGGCGGCAGCGATCGTCTCGGGGATACCGCGCAGCTTGATGGTGAGTTCGGAGATGATGCCGAGCGTGCCCTCGGCGCCGACGAACAGATGCGTCAGGTCGTAGCCGGCCGAGGATTTCTTGGCCCGCGTGCCGGTCTTGATGATCTCGCCGTCGCCGCGCACCACTTTGAGCGCCAGCACGTTATCGCGCATGGTGCCGTAGCGCACCGCATTGGTGCCGGAGGCCCGTGTCGAGGTCATGCCGCCGAGCGAAGCGTCGGCGCCGGGATCGATCGGGAAGAACAGGCCTTGGTCGCGCAGGTGCTCGTTCAGTGCCTTGCGGGTGACGCCGGGCTGAATCACGCAATCCAGATCCTCGGCGTGTACTTCCAATATCTGGTTCATGTCGCGCAGGTCGATACAGATGCCGCCGGCCGGCGCGTTGACCTGCCCCTCCAGCGAGGTGCCGGTACCGAAGGCGATCACCGGAACGGAATCTTTGGCGCAGATCCTCACCACGTCCTGGATGTCGGCGGTTTCCTGCGCCATCACCACGGCGTCGGGCGGCTGGGTCTGCAACCACGTGGTGGTATGGGCGTGCTGCTCGCGCACCGCCTGCGAGGTGATCAGCCGATTGCCGAACCGCGCCGCCAGCGCCTCGATTGCACTCGCCAGCGCCTGCGGTTCCGGCCGTTTCAAATTCCCCGATATCGTCGTCGCCACAACCAATTCCTCCCGGCTTTGAGCCGACCGTGGCAAAGGTTATACAGGGGGTCAAGAGATCCGGAAAAACAAAGGGATGGATGATGACGAGCGTGGCCGCCACCGAGACGAATTTGAAGGATATGCCGCTGCCTCCAGTCCCGTTCCTGTCCTCGGTGATGCAGATCGAGCCGCAATGGATCGACTACAACGGCCATCTCAACATGGCCTATTACAACGTCATGATGGACCGCGCGATCGACGAGATGTGGGTGCACCTCGGCATCGGCCCGACCTACCTCAGGGAGCGCCACGGCTCGACCTTCACCGCCGAAGCGCATGTTCGCTATTTGCGCGAGATCCACCTCGGCGACCCCGTTCAGATTTCGGTTTATCTGTTGGGGACCGATGAGAAGCGGTTGCATACGTTCGAGGAACTGCGCCACGCTACCGAAGGCTGGATCTCCGCGACCTCGGAAAACATGACGCTCCACATGGACATGAAGGAGCGGAAGGTAGCCCCCTTCCCGCCTGACATCCGCGCCCGTATCCGCGCGGTGGTGGATTCGCATGCGGCGGTGCCGCGGCCCGAGGGCACCGGCCGCAAGGTCGCGATGCCCGTGAAATAGCAAGGCCTTCAGGCCGGTAGCCCGGCTTCCTGCAGCGCGCCGACAACCAGATCGCACTGGTGTGGCGGCAGCGGCGGCATGCCCCGCTGCACTTCCGACACCGTGAGATCAGGATAGTGCTGCTGCAGAGCACCGAGACTGCGGCGGGCCTCCGGCCCCTGCCCGGCGAGAACATAGGACGGGCACAGGGTTCGATGCACCCAGCTTGCCGAAGGATGTTCGGCCAGCCCGCGCTCCTGCCAATGCGCACCTTCGGCGTACTGACCGGCCGTGAAGTAGGCGCAGCCGATCCCGACCATGCTGTTGAACGCCAGCGGATCGTGCGGCGCGAGGTCGAGCGCGATCTTGAAGCGTTCGATCGCCGAGCGGGGATCGCCCTTGTAGACGTCGATCCACCCGCTGCGGCTCCAGGCCCACGCGGAGCCGCCGTCCATGGCGAGCGCCTTGCGGGTGACGAGATCGGCGGCGTCGAACTCCCTGAGCAGCGTTAGCGCGTTGCCGAGGACGGCAAGCACCGTGGCGTCGTTGCACAGCGCCCTCGCCCGGTGCGCCAGTTCGAGGCTTCGGGCGCGCTCCTGCTGCGGCTCCTGCGTGAAGTGATAGACCACGCGCTGGACATGCGCCCATGCCGCCAGCGCGATGGCAAGCGGATGGTCCGGATCCCGGTCCATCGCGCGCCCGAGCAGTTCGAGGGCGCGGGCATTGCCGTTGGCATCGAGCGAAATGACGCCCGGAATCGCACGCAGCGCGAGGTCGTGCGCACCGAGGGAGGTCGCCGGCTTGCGCAGCGCATGTTCGATCTCGGCCAGCCGCAGGCATGGCTGCAGCGCCGCCGCGATCCTGACCGCGAGATGCTCCGCGGTGCCGATTCCATCGCGCAGGATTCCATCGGCGCGGTGCGCCCAGAGCTGGCGGCCGGTTTCGGTGTCGATCAGCCTGATGATCAGGTACGCCTGTGCACCCGATCCCCTGACGGCACCGGCCAGATGATAGCGCGCCGCCCCCGACCGGGTTGCGACTGAGACGCCGGCACGGGTAAGGGCCGTGCGCAGGTCATCGGCGATGTCAGCCGCAACCGCGAGATTTTCAACCGCCGCCTCGATCGGCCCGAAGGCGACTGCCGGCCGGTCCTGCGTCGGCACGAACAGCGAGGGCATTGCGCCGAGCACAGCCGTGACTACCGCCTGCCGCTTCAGCGTCTGCGACGGCGTTTCGCCATATCGCTGGCGATAGGCGATCGAGAACCGGCCGCAATGGGGAAAACCGCAGCGCAGCGCGACGTCCATGACTTTGACGCCGGGCGCGCCCTGCAGCAGCTCGCGGCGCGCGGCCTCGAACCCGATCTCGCGCAACACGGCGCGCGGCGTCTTGCCGACAAAGGCAAGGAATTGCCGCTGCAGCGTCCGGCCGGAAACGCCGGCGATGGCGGCCAGCTCCGCCAGACGCCAATCGCGCCCGACATTGCCGCGCATGGCGTCCAGCACGCGCCGGACGCCGCGTGGCAGCGGCGATTCTGCTGAAACGTCCTTGCTGGCAATCATCCGCAACTCCGAGGCCCCTGGTTGTAGGTCGCGAATGCGGCGGAAAAGTTCACGATCCGGATAGCCGTGTCGCGAAGTGGATAGGCGCACCGAGGCTTCTCGGCCTAAGCCCGGGTCACGCTGAAACCGCCAAAATCATTTCAGAGAAGGAAAATTGCATGACTACATCCACCGCCGTGAGGGCCCAGCAACCCGACCAGGTCGACCTCTCGGCTCTAAAGACCAAACAGCACGGCGCCTGGTCGTCCGGCGACTACGCCGTCGTCGGCACCACGCTGCAGATCGTCGGCGAAGAACTGTGCGAGGCCCTCGACCTCAGGGCCGGCCAGAAGGTGCTCGACGTCGCCGCCGGCAACGGCAACGCCACCCTAGCCGCGGCGCGCCGCTGGTGCGACGTGATTTCCACCGATTACGTACCGAGCCTCCTTGAGCGCGGCCGCGCGCGCGCCGACGCTGAAGGCCTGACGGTCCAGTTCAAGGAAGCGGATGCGGAGGCATTGGACTTCGCCGACGCGAGCTTCGACGCGGTCGTTTCGACCTTCGGCGTCATGTTCACGCCGGACCAGGACCGCGCGGCGGCCGAACTGCTGCGCGTCTGCAGGAGCGGCGGCAGGATCGGCCTCGCCAACTGGACGCCGGAAGGCTTTATCGGGCAGTTGTTCAAGAC
>DAIMKE010000212.1:0-8194 GCA_036721875.1 Bradyrhizobium sp.
GCCTGACGCTGATCGAGCCGGTGCTGCCGACGCTGCTGCGCGAGAGCGACGCCGACCGGCGGCTTCACGCGCGGTTCGCGCAGGTCGCGCGTGACGTTACCGAGGACATCTGGAACGGATCGGTGCTTGAGGCGATCGACATGTTCACCGCGTTCTGGAACGGGTCCGGCCCGCAGGATCCGGCGCCGGCAAGCGCGCGCCTGCGCATGATCGAGCGCGCCGACAAGCTCGTGTTCGACTTCCAGGCCGCGTTCGCCGAGGAGAATGTCGCCTCTGCTGCGGCCTCGCTCCGTGTTCCGACGTTGTTGCTATCGGGCGGACTGTCACCCTACCTCACCCAACGCATCGTGCAGCGGCTCGGCGAGATCGTTGATGGCGCCGAGGTCCGGCATTTCCCCGCCGCCGGCCACATGCTGCCGCTCACCCATGCCTCGACGGTCAATGCCGCGATCGCGAAGCATATCGCCCGCGCCGACGAACTCGCCGCCGTTCCGCTGGCGGTCGAGGCGGCGCTGGCGGAGGCCGTCGGCCTTACGGCGGTTTAACGCCGCAAGGGGGCGACATTCCTGGCGCATGGCGCTCCTGTCGGCCTTCTGGTATCGGTTACGGCCGAAACTTGGAACGGAATGCCGATGACCACCCTGCGCGACCATTCACGGATGCTGGCCCCCCTGATCGCAGCGGGCATGTTCTGCCTGTCCTGCACACCTGGCCTCGCCGCCGCCGACGATCCCGATCCGGCAGCGCCGAAGGGCGCCGCGGTCACGGTACTCAAGGCCGCGAAGGCCTGCTTCGCCAATATCGTCGAGGTGACCGGCACCATCATTCCGCGCGAGGAGAATCAAGTGCGGCCCGAGCGGATGGGGCTGAAAGTCACCGAAGTGATGGTGGATGCGGGCGACACCGTCACCGCGGGCCAGGTGATGGCGCGGCTCAGCCTTCCCGAGGGCGGGCAGATCTCGGTGCAGGCGCCGGTGGCAGGCATCATCTCGGCGACGACCGCGTCGGTCGGCGCGCTGGCATCCGGCAAGGGCGAAGCGCTGTTCTCGATCATCGCACGCAGCGAGTTCGACCTGGTCGGCATGGTGCCGACGCGCGACATCGCAAAGCTTGCCGTCAACCAGACCGCGCGGATCAAGGTGATCGGCGCCGGCGAAGTCGACGGACGGGTGCGGCGGCTGTCTACCACCGTCGAACCGAACAGCCAGCTTGCGCAGGTTTTCGTCGGCGTCACCACCAACCGCCGCCTGCTGGTCAATTCGTCCGGCCGCGCACAGATCAAGACCGGGCAGAGCTGCGGCGTCTCGGTGCCGCTCACCGCCATCCTCTACGGCTCCGCCGGCACCGTGGTGCAGGTGGTGCGACGCGCGCGCGTCGAAACGCGCCGCGTGGAGACGGGGTTGATGTCGGCCGGCCAGGTCGAGATCACCACCGGGCTGCAGGAAGGCGACATCGTGGTAGCGCGCGCGGGCGCCTTGCTGCGCGAGGGCGATCCGGTGCGGCCGGTGACGGCGAGCGCGGATGTGAAGTAAGGGCGGCAACAAAAATCGCCGTCGCCCCTGCGAACGCAGGGGCCCATACGCCGCGGCCGGCGCATTGGGAACGACGGCAGACGGCTTCGCTTGAACAACTCACAACGGTAGTTGGCGAACGCTCAGTATCGGCGACCGAACGTCCTCGATCGATCACGCGGTATGAGTCCCGGCGTTCGCCGGGACGACGTGGGGATGGAGTTGGCGCGCTACACGAGCGCGAAGACAGTTACCCGCCGATTCGTACGTCTTCCAGCAGCGACGACGAGACCTGGGGCACCTGTTCGCCGTCGGAGGCGCGGGAGACCGAGATGCGGGTCTTGTTGAACGCGGTCGCAGCGCCGGACTGCGAATTCAAATTGTTCAGCAACTCGGTCACCAGCACGCTGTACTGGCCCTTGCCGTCATCGGCCACCTTGCCCGGCGTCGCCGAGGTCAGGATCAGCGCGTTCTCCGGCACCGAGATCGGCGCCAGTCCGTGCGAGTAGGAGCGGAAGCGTCGCTCATAGGGATTGCGGCGGGAGGCGTCGACGACGACGAGCTTGGCCTTGGCGCCCTTATCGGTCATCGCATCCAGCACCTGCTCGATGCTGACGCCGTCGCGGCGGACATCGGCTTCCTTCCATATCCGGGCATCGACCGGGATCATGAAGCTTTCGCGGCCGACCTGGACGCCGTAGCCGCCGAAGAACAGCATCACCACGGTGTCGGGCTTGATCTTGTCCTTCAGTCTGACGATGGCGCGGTCCATGTCGTCACGCGTGGCGTCCTCGACCACGTCGACGTCGAAACCGTTGCCGCGCAGCGCAGTCGTCAGGCCACGGGCGTCATTGATCGGCTGGGCCAGCGGCGCGGATGCGTCCGGATAATGGCCGTTGCCGATGACGAGGGCCACGCGGGACGCAGTGCTGCCGATCGAGCCGGTATGCTCGGTCGCGATCGCCTTGGCGGCATCGAGCGAGCGCTTGTTCAGCGCCGCATGGGCGCCGAGCACGAGCGACACCAGGCCGACGAAAGCTGCGGCAATGGTGACGGTGCGGCGGGAGACGCGGGCAATACCGAGGTTCATCGCGATACAATTCCCAAGTTTGTCCAGAAGGCACCAAACGAAACGCGGCGGTCAGTCGCGTGAGCACCTTCGAGGTTTCAGGGGTTGCCGGGTGTGTGCCGTCGAATTGCGATCAATTTGCGGCACCGCAACAACCGATCCTTTAGCCTGTAGGGGTCTCCCGAACAACCTCATTCGACGCATGGAGCCAATAGCCGGGGATAATGGTGGGAAGTTAAATTCTCTTATGTGATCTTTGTCACATTTGCGTTTCCTGCGGATTCGGTTACTTTTCAATGGCTTGCAGGCCTTCTCCGGCCGCGGGTGGCCGTGTAGACTCTCCATCGAGCCTGATTGCCGCGAAAGTCGACACGCCGGCCTCCGCCCGTCATGCTTAACGCGGCCTTACCTTCACCGTTCCGGCGGAAAGACAAAGCATGGGCATCCAAACGATCGCCGGCGCGGCCTTTCGCGCCCTGACCGTCCGGAAAGACGGCCCCTCGCTCTACGACGTCTGCGATCCCGTGCTGCTGAATTACCGCGGCGGCGATCCCCATCTCGGAAAATTCTATCGCACGGCGCTAGGCAATCCGGCGCTGCGGCCGCTGCTCCGCCGCACCGGGCTACCGGCCCTGCGGGACGAGGGCCGCCTGCAGGCGCTCCGGGAGGCGCTGACGCGGGCGCGCGACGACGCCGAGCCGGACTGGGCCGCGGTCGGCGCCCCGATCGCCGAACTGATGGCCGATATCGATGTGCGCCACCCCCAGCCAGCGCCAGCGCCGGCGCCGGCCCGGGCGCCCGACCTGGCCGCGATCGAGAAGGTGATCCGCCGCTGCGGCGCGCACCTGTTGCGGTCGTTCGAGGGCAACGGCTTCATCCCCACTTATGCGGCGTTCAACCTGATCGGCGACCCGGACATGGGCGGTCGCGAGATGGTGGCCGCGCTGACCGGTCTGAACTCGCGCGGCTACAAGAATTCGACGCTGCTGTTCAGCCTGGCGCGGATCTTCATCGCGCATTCGCCGGCGCGGGCCCTGATCAACCCGCCCTGGACGGGGATCGCCGAGCCGATGTGGCAGCCGATGCAGATCCGGCACCGCTCGGCCTATTACGACGCCTTCTTCACCGAGGCGCTGTTGAGTTACCTCGAGACCGGACTGGCATCGGCGGACGAGGCCACGGCCTCGAAGCGCGCCATCGCGGAAATGGTCGATTTCTGCCTGAAGACCTCGGCCGAGGAAGTGCCGTCGCATGACGGCTCGACGGTGCGGGTCGTGACCGCGCTGGCGCCGCTGCCGCACCCGCGTTTCTCGAAATTCTTTTCGCAGATCAAGCAGGATCTCGGCTTCGGCATCTATGTGCCGGACTGCGACACCACGGCGTGCTCGTTCTCGGCCGCGACGCAGGCTGGCTCCACCGATCCGATCCTCGATCAGCCGCTATTGGATTTCTATCGCGGCTACCAGGTGCGTGAGGGCGCCAACGAGCCGCGCGTCACGGTGCCATTGAACGACAATGTCGACTTCGAGGGCGGCGTCGTCACCTGGATCGACAATCTCGCGGGCGATCGGCCCTACGGCAACGACCTCGATCCCACGCTCAATCTCGACATTCTCGAAGTCAGCTTTCGCAACCTCGCGCGCTGGAAGATCATCGAGACACCGCAACGGCTGGAGACGGTACATCGCATCATCGGCTTCCAGCGGCGGCTGGTGGAAAGCGGCGCGTTCAAAAATCCGCGCTCGCATATCTATTACCTGCCGGAACTCTACTCCGCCTATTTCGGCCGCTGCCATGCCGCGTTCATGGCATTGCCGGCGCCGGCGCGACGGGCGATCGATCCCGACGGCACGTTCCAGTTCGTTCGCGGCAAGGTGCTGGCCTATGTCGAGGACGAACTGATCGCCCGCGAGATGAACCCGTTCGATGCCGCGCTGGCGCTGATGGCGCTGGCGCATCTCGGCGCTGATATCTCGACATTCACGCCGGCGCTGCACTGCATCGTCAGCCATCTCGGCGAAGGCGGCCGGCACGGACCGTACAAGGCCTATGAATGGAACAAGATGAAGACGCCGACGCGGATTCTCGTCGGCGGCCCCGAGGTCACCTCGGCGTTCGTGCTCATGGGGCTCGCGCTGGCGCGCGGGGCGATGAAGAGAGTTTAAGTCGTAGGGTGGTTAGGCGAAGCCGTAACCCGCCAGCTTGCTCACCAAGCCCAGAGGTTTCTGTGGGTTACGCTTCGCTAATCCACCCTGCGCGCCGCCGCGGTGCGCGACTGAATGACAGGAAGTTGAAGATGCGGATGTCGGACCTGGTGTTGGCAAGCCGAGCCAAATGCCCGCACAATCCGCGACGAAATTTGATTTGAGGACCTTGCGAACACTCCGGGCCGGGACTGCGATGAAATCGACGACGCTGCTTGCCGCCATTCTGCTGTTGCCGCTATCGGGCATCGCGCAGGCGGCCGACATCACCGGCGTCCCGAAAATCCGCGAGGGCGATCAGGTCCAGATCGGCAGCCACCGGATCCGGCTCGGCGGCATCGACGCACCGGCCGTGGATCAACTCTGCCTCAACACCAAGGGCGAACGCTGGACCTGCGGCGTCGCCGCACGGGACGAACTGACCAAGCGCTTCGGCGGCAAGAGCTGGACCTGCCAGACCAGGGCCGTCGACCGGCGCGGCCGCGCCCTGGCGCGCTGCAGCGCCGACGGCGAGGACATCCAGAAATGGCTGGTGTCGAACGGCTGGGCGCTGGCCTACACGCGGCTCTCGCGCGACTACGAGGCGGACGAGAAAGCCGCGCGCGAGGCCAAGGCCGGGATGTGGCAGGGCGCGTTCATCGCACCATGGGACTGGCGTGTCCGCAACAAGAAGACCGCCATCCTCGGCGCTGCCAAACCGCCGGAGAACGCCAGGGCGATCCTTCTGGCTTCGGCGTCCGGACCGGTGGCGCCGTCGCCCGACTGCACCATCAAGGGCAACGTCAACCGCTCCGGCGAGCCGCTGGTATGCGAAGATCGAAATGAAGATCAGCAAGGGCACGCGCTGGTTCTGCTCGGTCGAAGAGGCCGAGGCTGCTGGCTGCCGCGAGACGAGGCGGTAGTTTTCTCTGTTCCCTTTCCCCCGTGAAGAACGTGGAGAGGAAAGCAGGCCACCACTTTCCGACCGACTCTCTTGGGGTGCAACGCATTGCCCGATCGACAGGCCGATCAACGATTGCCTCCGAAGCAGAAACGCGGCGGGCTGCGGCGCGCGCTGACGCTCACGCTGTTCATCCTCGCGGGCTATGGCCTGATCGCTTATTTGTTGCTGCCCGGCTTCTGGACGCATTACGAACACCAGCGCGGCCTGGCCGACATGCCGATGGTGACACGCACCGGACAGGGCATTCCCGGCGACCCCATGAATGTCGGGCTGGTCGGCGATCTCGGCGACGTCGTCTGCGCGATGCACGCGGCCGGCTGGTATCCGGCCGATCCGATCACGCTGAAATCATCGATCGAAATCGTCGGCAGCGTGCTGCTCGACCGGCCGTACAGGGACGCGCCGGTCAGCAATCTCTATTACCTCGGTCGCCGCGAGGATCTCGCTTACGAAAAGCCGATCGGGGCCAGCGCCGATCGCCGCAACCACGTGCGTTACTGGAAGGTGCTCGACCAGGGCGAAGAAAAGCGCCCGGTCTGGCTTGGGGCCGCGACCCAGGATCGCGGCGTCGGCGTCAGCAAGTACACCGCAGCGGTCACGCATCACATCAGCCCCGATCTCGACGCCGAGCGCGCGCTGCTCACCGCCGACCTGGAAAACGCCGGCATGGTCGACGCCAAATATCAGGTCACCGGCATCGGCCCGACGATCGCCGGCCATAATGGCGGCGGCGACCCCTATTACACCGACGGCGAAATCTGGGTGCTGCGGCTGGTCGAAGACTGCAAGAAGCGCGACGGGCCAGCGGTGACGATTCCAAGCCCGCCGGCAACCGCGCTGAAGGACCAGATCTGGCGCGCGATCGCCAACTCGATCGGAAAGTGAAAATGCGTGAGTTGTGGCCGGCGGAGCAATGAGAGCAATTCGGTATTTTGCGGCGCTGGATTGCGGCGCTACGCTCGCAATGACGGTTCCAATCCAATAATATAGCGCGAAACCCTTTACCCTTCGATTTCGTGTACTTGCCCATAAGGACAACCAAAAAATGACCGTTCGCGCGGGCCGGGAATTTCTGGCCATCCCGGGACCGACCACCATGCCCGACGAAGTGCTGCAGGCGATGCATCGCCCGGCGCTCGATATCTATTCCGACCAGATGGTGGAATTGACCGAAAGCCTGCTCGCCGATCTCTCCAGATTGTTCGCGACCAAGGGCCAATCCTACATCTACATCGCCAACGGCCATGGCGCGTGGGAGGCGACGCTTTCCAACGTGCTGTCGCGCGGCGACAAGGTGCTGGTGCTGGAAAGCGGACGCTTTGCGATTGGCTGGGGTCAGGCCGCCGCCGGAATGGGCGCCGAGGTCGAGGTGCTGAAAGGCGACTGGCGCCGCGCGATCCGTCCCGCCGAGGTGGAGGCACGGCTGCGGCAGGACAAGGATCACAGCATCAAGGCGATCGTCGCCGTGCAGGTCGATACCGCGTCGGGCGCCTACAACGACATCGAGGCGATCGGCAAGGCGATCAAGTCATCGGGTCATCCCGCGCTGTTCATGGTCGATACCGTGGCCTCGCTCGGCTGCATGCCGTTCGAGATGGACAAATGGGGCGTCGATGTCGCGATGTCGGGCTCGCAGAAGGGCCTAATGACCCCGCCGGGCCTCGGCTTCGTTGCCGCCAACGACCGCGCCCGCGCCGTACATAAACATGCCAACCTGCGCACGCCCTATTGGGATTGGACCGAGCGCGAAGGCAGCGAACATTACCGCAAATATGCCGGCACCGCGCCGGTACATCTGCTGTTCGCGTTGCGCAAGGCGATCGACATCCTCACCGTCGAGGGACTCGAGAACGCCTTCCTGCGCCATCGGCTGCTCGCGGAGGCGGTGCGTCGCGCGGTGGGCGCGTGGGCCGAGGGCCAGGTACTCGGCTTCAACATCACTGAAGCCAATGAGCGCTCAAACACGGTGACGACGGTGACGATGAACGGCCACGATCCCGCCGCGCTGCAGCGCTACTGCAAGGAAAAATGCGGCGTGGTGCTTGGAACCGGCATCGGCGACCTGTCCGGCCAGGCGTTCCGGATCGCGCATATGGGCCATGTCAACGCACCGATGATCCTGGGAACGCTCGGAGTGATCGAGGTCGCGCTGAATGCGCTCGACATCCCCCACGGCAAGGGCGGAACCGAAGCCGCGATCGAGTATCTCGGCGAGAACGTCGGGGCGTAACCGCGCGCCAATCATCGGACGACGTAGCGACCATGCGTGTCTCTTGCGAGACTGAAACCGCAACTGCCGTGAAGCCAGCGAGGATTAAGTGACCCAGCCATTAGCCAAAAAGCCCGCGCCGGCAGCCCCCATCGCCCCGCGCCGGCCGCATAGCTTCACCACGCACGGCATCACCGTGACCGACGATTACGCATGGCTAAAGGACGCCAGATGGCAGGGAGGTGCTGCGCGATCCCG
>DAIMKE010000213.1:0-8165 GCA_036721875.1 Bradyrhizobium sp.
TTCGGCCAGCGCCTTGCCGGCCTCCGGCTGCTTGCCGTCGATGATCAGGCCGAACTCGTCGCCGGAGAGCCGGGCCACCACGCCGCCGCGGGCGGATGACTGGATCCGGCCGGCCACCTCGATCAGGAGCTTGTCGCCCGTCGCGTGGCCGAACACGTCGTTGATTTCCTTCAACCCGTCGAGGTCGACGCAGAGGACTGCGAATTCCTCGTCGGTGCCGGCGCAGGCCTCGATCATCTGGGCCAGCGCCTGCAGGAAGGAGGCGCGGTTCGGCAGGTCGGTCAGGCCGTCATGATAGGCCATGTGCGCCATCCGAGATTCGGTCTGGCGGCGATCGGTGACGTCCTCATGGGTCTTGATCAGGTATTGCGGCTCGCCGCCCTCGTCGAGCACGGTCATGCGCCGGGTCAGGAACAGCCGCAGCCCGTCCTTGGTGGAGATCGGGTGTTCTTCGGTGAGCAGGCCGCGCTTCTTGATCGCCGCCTCGTCGCGCGCGATGATCAGCTTGGCTTCGCGCGGATTGAAGATGTCGGAGGCAGTCAGTCCGGTCGCGTCCTCGCGGCGGCGATTGAGGATGGTCTCGGCGCTGCGGTTGGCGAGCAAATAGCGTCCGTCGCTGACGCGCTCGACGATCAGCGAAACCGGGATGTTGTCGACCACGAGCTCGAGGAACTTCTTGGTGCTTTCCAGTTCGCGCGACAGCGATCGCCTGTCGGTGACGTCGTCGAACAGGTTGATCAGGAACTCCGGCTCGTTGTTCTCGTTGCGGGCGACCACGCGGTTGGAGGAGATCACGCGTTGTTCGTCGCCCCGCTCGACGAAATATTCGCTGTGGTTGTGGCCTTCCGGCGCGTTCAGCACCGCCTCGTCCGCAACCGCTATGCTCCTGGCAGTTTCCTCCCGGAAGATCTCTTCGGCGCGCTTGCCGACGATGTGGTCGCGGGAGAAGCGGGAGAAGCGCTCGAACGCGCGGTTGACGAAAATATAGCGGCCGTCCTCGATGCTCTTGGCGGCGACGCAGACCGGAACGTTGTCGAGCACCGATTCCAGGAACTGCGTCGTCGACGCCAGTTTGCGCGACAGCCGGCGTTGCTCGGTGCAGTCCTCATGGGTCCCGATCGTCCCGCCATTGGGCAGGCGAAACATTTTGGTAAGAATCGATCGCCCATCCGGCAGCTCGATGACGACGCCCTCCGGGCGGCGGGCAAGCGCGCTGAATTCCTTGACCGAAAGCGTCAGCAGGCCTCGCGAACGGCGCAGTTCGACCAGTTCGCTGCCGGTCATGCCGCTGGAAATATCGGCGCGGGTGAGCCCGTACATTTCGATGAAGCGATCGTTGCAGAACACGATGCGGTTCTGCGCGTTGGTGATCATCACACCCTGATTGAGATTGTTCAGGGCGGAGCTGATGAACGCATTGCGCCGCAGCCTGGCGTGCCTTGCGCTGCGCAACGCCGACAAGGCCCAGAGCCCCAGTGCCGTCAGAAAGGCGACGATGGCGATGCCGCCGAGCAGCAACTCCCAGAGCCGGGTGGAATCGAGCGCGTCGAAGTAGCTCAAGTCGGCGGATTGCGTGGCTCCCCACGCCGATCGACATGGCACGGCGACGGCGGCCAGGCATGCGAACGCCAGCGCCGGAATAAAATTCCTTCCGCCTGCCTGCCTGTTCGCGTCAGCCATTACCCACCCAAGGATTTGCGGCCGGAGTGTCTGGCTTGACGGGTTTGGATCGGGTAAACGACTACCCTCCCAACCGCAAAATGCGATCTGAATTACGGCAATTGCCCTGACATGATTAATGCTTCACTAACGGGACCGCATTCGAAGTGTATTTCGAGGCAAACCAACGGGTTGTTGGGACGCTTCGGCGAACGAAACGATCTTCAGAAGGCACGGCAACTGCCGATTTCCGTGCCGGATTCCCGGACCCGAAACTGCCATGGACAAGGTTAATTGCGTCGTCATCGGAGCGGGGGTGGTTGGCCTCGCGATCGCACGGCGGCTGGCCCAGGCCGGCCGCGAGGTGATCGTCCTGGAAGCCGCGGAGGGCATCGGCACCGTGACCTCCTCGCGCAACAGCGAAGTGATCCACGCCGGAATATATTACCGCGCCAACAGCCTGATGGCGCAGATGTGCGTCAGCGGCAAGCATGCGCTGTACCGGTATTGCCACGACCACGGCATCCCGCATCGCAACTGCGGCAAGCTGATCGTCGCGACCTCACCGCAGGAAACTGAAAAGCTGCAATCGATCCGTGCGCATGCCGAGGCCAACGGCGTCGATGATCTGCAACTGCTGACAGGCGAAGCCGCCCGCGCGCTGGAGCCGGCGCTGAACTGCGATGCGGCCCTGTTGTCGCCGTCTACCGGCATCATCGACAGCCACGCCTACATGCTCGCGCTGCGGGGCGATGCGGAAGACGCCGGAGCGGCTTTCGCGTTTCATACGCCACTGCTTCATGCCCGGGCCGACGCCGGTTACTTCGAGATCGAAACCGGGGGCGACGCGCCGATGACGTTGGCTTGCGACCTGCTGGTCAATTCGGCCGGACTGGCAGCGCCTGCGGTGGCGCGCAGCATCGATGGCATGCCGGTCGGACAGATTCCTTCGGCCTATCTGGCCAAGGGCAATTATTTCAGCTGCAGTGCGCGGTCGCCGTTTTCACGCCTGATCTATCCGGTGCCGGAGCCCGGCGGACTCGGGGTGCACCTGACACTCGACATGGCGGGGCAGGCACGGTTCGGCCCCGACGTGGAATGGGTCGAGAGCATCGACTACGCGGTCGATCCGGCGCGCGCCGAACGGTTCTATCCCGCGATCCGGCGCTATTGGCCGACGCTGCCGGACGGCGCGTTGATGCCGAGCTATTCCGGTATCCGGCCCAAAATCGTGCCGCCTGCGGTCGCCACGCAGGACTTCCTGATCCAAGGCCCGCGGGACCACGGCGTCGCCGGGCTGATCAATCTGTTCGGTATCGAATCGCCGGGACTGACGTCGTCGCTTGCGATCGCCGATCACGTCGGCGCGCTGGCCGATGCGTAATCGGACACCACGACGGCCCACAACCTGAGGATGAGCGCGCTGCGCCCATCCCGGCTGCATAACGTTTTCTGTACTGTGCTGATACTGCTAGTGGAGAGTTTCGAAGGCGGCCTGTTTCAACCGCTGGATCTCATCCTTGACCATCAACTTGCGGCGCTTCAGCTCGACAATTTGCAGGTCGTCTGTGGAAAGGTGCACGAGCGCTTCGTGCAATTCGTTCTCAAGGCTCTTGTGTTTACGTTCAAGTTCAACAAGATGCGCCTCTAGTGCCATACGAAACCTCCTCGGTGGTTAAAACCTCAGATTCGATCCGGACAAGAGAGTGTACACCAGCGGCTTCGTCTGTCGATGGCAATCCAGAATCCGGCCTCTCAAAATTTTCGGATTTATCTGTAACCAATCGTGACTATGGAACCAGGTCGGCTTGCGGAGCGGCTTCGCAGAGACGATATTCTCGGCAGTTTGCGAGAATCCGCTCTCAACCTCATCGTGCTCTTTAGTCAACGTACACCATGACCGACGAAGATGAGCGCGAGCTCGAAAACGAGCTCGCCCGCCTGCAACAGGAGCATCGCGATCTCGATGCAGCGATCGACGCGCTGCACCAGTCGCCGGCGCCGGATCTGCTGCGGCTGCAGCGCCTGAAGAAACGCAAGCTGCAACTGCGCGACCGCATCGCCTTCATCGAAGATCAGATCACGCCCGACATCATCGCCTGATTGTTAAGCTGCATTGCTCGATCGTTACGCAGCGGGATTTTTCGCGGCAACAGTTTAATCCAGCGCTGTCGCAGACAGTCACGCCGCACGCCGTCAAATTGAATGCAAGCAGGATTTGCGGTGGAAGTTGCCCTGCTTTGAGTCGCCCCTTTTCCCCGACATCCACACGATTTGATGTCGCGGCGATATGATCGGCCACACTTATCGCGACGCATCTGGAATGCTGCCCGCCGCTGGTGAAGCAGGAGCCTTCCAGACTGCGCAAAAAGCACGTGGCCGGCCAGGTGATTGGTGATTGGTGATTGCAGCAGTTGGAAAATGCGCGTTCGCCCAATAAACACGGCTTGACTCTGATAGAACAAAAAGAGAACATGCCGTTCTGCCGCCAGCAACGGAGTCCGTCCATGTCCGCCACGCCGTCCCTGTCCGACAACCGCCACTACGAGCAGGCCTGCGATCAGGCCATCGCGATGTGCGACGGCAATCTGCGCTCGACCATCAAGGCGCTGATCATGGTGAACGAATATCTGGAAGCCGAGCTGGAGGCGTTGCAGGTCGCGGTATCTGCCGGCTGCGCGCCGGGCAAACGCTCAAACAGCAACGCGGCCTGAACTGGAGCGATACACCGGAGCGATACCATGGCCGATGTCACCTACTACGTTGCAATGCCCTTTCTGCAGGACGATAGCGGCGCGCCGGTGGCGGGCGCCGCGGAGGAATGCCAGAGCCCTAATACCGCGATGCGGCGCGCCGAAGTGATGTCGCGAATGGCCGGCAGCATCGGCGCTGTCGCTTTCAGCCGCTGCGGCGATCCCATGATCGGCGAATTCGGCGACGCGCAGTTGCTGCGAAAATTCGGCAACGTGCCGGATGATCTCAGCACTCTCTAAGAGACCCACGGCGCCAACACATGCGTGTTTACGAAAGCTCGTGCCGTCTCAGCGCTTTGCGTACATACATGGCGCTATCGGCCGCTTCCAGTGCGCGGCCGGCTTCCGAGTGGATGTCGAGGATCGTGACGCCGGCGGATGCGCCGGCGTTGATGGTGCGGCCGTCGAACACGAAAGTGAGACGATCGATTTCCTCCTCGAGCGAGGCCGCCTTGGCTCTCGCGTCGGTCTCGCTGAGATTCCACAACAGCAGCGCGAACTCGTCGCCGCCGAGCCGGCCGATCACATCCGATGAGCGCACCTGACCCGACAACGTCGAGACGATGGCCTTGAGCACCTGATCGCCGGCAGCGTGTCCGAAGGCATCGTTGATCGGCTTCAGGCGATCGACATCCAGCACGATCAGGGCGCCGCCGGCGCGATAGCGCTTGATGTAGGCGATCGCGCGCTGCAGCTCGCGCTCGAAGCCGCGCCGGTTCGGAATATCCAGCAGGAAATCGGTGTCGGCCGAGGCTTGCAGTTCCTCGATCCGGGCCTGGGTTTTGACCAATTGTGCCTTGAGGCGACGAATCGTCGCCTTGGCGTCGCCAGATGCCGTCCGGCCCCCGGGCGCCGCCGTGGAGTTCCCGCGCGGCGCGGTTTTTTGCCCGGAAGCGCCGCTTTTGGGGCGTTTTGCAGCCCTGGAGGCGGTCGCCCTGGTTTTTTTCTTCATGGCCTTCCCTGTGCAGGCTTGCTTATGAAGGCTTGCCGGGATTCACCAAGACAGGATAGTCCATTCCTGATCCCTTGCCACGCCTTGGATGAGCCCCGGGCCGATCCTATAATCGGCCTATGTTTCTGGATTCCCGAACAGAATTGACAAGATGACCGCACCCGTCGCCATCATCATGGGCAGCCAGTCGGACTGGGAGACCATGCGCCACGCCGCCGAAACGCTCACCGCGCTCGGGATCGATAGCGAAAAACGCATCGTCTCCGCCCACCGGACCCCGGACCGGCTGTTCGCCTTCGCCAAGGGCGCCAAGGCTGCAGGCCACAAGGTCATCATCGCCGGCGCCGGTGGGGCTGCGCATCTGCCTGGCATGGCGGCGGCGTTGACGGAACTCCCTGTGCTCGGTGTTCCCGTCGAATCCAAGGCATTGTCAGGCGTCGATTCGCTTTACTCAATCGTGCAGATGCCGGCCGGCGTCCCCGTCGGGACGCTCGCGATCGGAAAGGCCGGCGCGATCAACGCCGCGCTGCTGGCAGCAAGCATACTGGCGCTGAACGATACGGCGCTGGCGACGCGATTGGCTGACTGGCGGGAGCAGCAGACCGACGCGGTCAAAGAACGCCCGGAGGGCTCGGCGTGACCGCTTCAGGCAAGGTGAAGCTGAAGCCGGGCGACACCATCGGAATTCTCGGCGGCGGGCAATTGGGCCGGATGCTGGCCATGGCGGCCGCGCGGCTTGGCCTCAGGTGCCAGGTGTTCTCGCCGGACCCGGACTCGCCCGCCTTCGACGTCGTGCTGAACGCGACCTGTGCCGAATATGCCGACGTCGAGGCGCTGGAGCTGTTCGCCAACGACGTCGACGTCATCACCTATGAATTCGAGAATGTCCCGGCCGCGACCGCCATGGTGCTGGCCGCGCGACGCCCGGTGCTGCCGGCGCAGAAGATTCTCGAAACCACCCAGGACCGACTGGTCGAGAAGGATTTCGTCAAGCGGCTCGGCATCGACACCGCCGACTACGCCGACGTGGCGTCGGTGGAAGCGCTGCGCGCGGCTGTCGCGCGGATCGGCCTTCCCGCCGTGATCAAGACCCGCCGCTTCGGCTACGACGGCAAGGGCCAGGCGATCATCCGCGAAGGCGACGATCTCAACCAGGTCTGGGAAGACCTCGGCACCAAATCCGCCATCCTCGAAGCGTTCATTCCGTTCGAGCGCGAGGTCTCCGTGATCGCCGCGCGCTCGGCGGACGGCAAGGTCGAGTGCTACGACGTCACTGAAAACGAACACCGCGATCACATCCTGAAAATCTCGCGCGCACCGGCCGCGATATCGGATGCGCTGGCCGCGGAAGCGCGCGCGATCGCCGGGAAGATCGCAACCGCGCTGGATTATGTGGGCGTGCTCGCCGTCGAGATGTTCGTGGTGGCGGGCAATGGCGGGCCGAAGGTGCTGGTCAACGAGATCGCGCCGCGGGTGCATAATTCCGGACACTGGACGCTGGACGGCGCCTCTATCTCGCAATTCGAGCAGCACATCAGGGCCATTGCCGGCTGGCCGCTCGGCAAGCCGATCCGCCATGGTGAGGTCACCATGACCAACCTGATCGGCGACGACATTCTGACCTACGAGCAATGGCTGACCATTCCCGGCGCCACCGTGCATCTCTACGGCAAGGGGCCGCCCCGGCCAGGCCGCAAGATGGGGCATGTCACCGAAGTGACGCCGGCAGGCAAGAAGTAGCTCACCTGCCAGCGCTTGCGATGCGGTCGCTCAATCAGGCCCGCTTCGTGCCTTCCACGACGCCGGCCGGCTCCTCGCTGAGCCAGCGATAGAGGACGCCGCCGATCGCGCCGCCGATCAGGGGCGCCACCCAGAACAGCCAGAGCTGCGCCACCGCCCAGCCACCGACGAACAGCGCCGGCCCGGTGCTGCGCGCCGGATTCACCGAGGTATTGGTGACGGGAATGCTGACGAGGTGGATCATCACAAGCGCAAGGCCGATCGCCAGCGGTGCGAAGCCGGCCGGCGCCTTGCCGTGGGTCGAGCCCATGATGATGAACAGGAACATCATGGTCATCACCACTTCGGTGATGAAGCAGGCCATCAGGCCGTATTTGCCGGGCGAATGCGCATCAAAGCCGTTGGACGCAAAGCCCTTGGTGACGTCGAACCCGGGCGCGCCGCTAGCGATCACGTAGAGCACCCCCGCCGCCACGATCGCGCCGATCACCTGCGCAACGATGTAGGGAAGGATCTGACCGGTCGGAAAGCGCCCGCCCGCGGCAAGCCCGATGGTGACCGCCGGATTGAGGTGGCAGCCGGAGATATGGCCGATCGCGTAGGCCATGGTCACGACGCTCAGGCCGAACGCCAGCGAAACACCCACCAGCCCGATGCCGACCTGCGGAAACCCGGCCGCGATCACCGCGCTGCCGCATCCCGCAAAAGTCAGCCAGAACGTGCCGATCGCCTCGGCGGCATATTTCTTCGAATTCATACTTCGCCTCCCTGTCGGTTTTTGAGTCGCTGGAACGCACGGGAACGCTAGGAACGATCCCGTGATAGGCTCGTTAGTTCGCGCACTCGGACCATGGGGCCCGAATCGCGCCAGTTTAGGCGGTTTTCTTTGGCTTTCCCGGAGCAAAAGCCACCATCTCCGGTGGACATCCGGGGCTTTGTCTGCTAAATGCCCGCGCTCAGGGTTGAGGGCCAGGCCATTTGCCGGCCCTTCGCTTTACCAGAATTCCGATCCGATCAATTGAAAGAGGATGCCGCGTGCAGGTTCTCGTTCGCGATAACAA
>DAIMKE010000214.1:0-8160 GCA_036721875.1 Bradyrhizobium sp.
CGTCGGCCACGCTTGCGACCTGGTTCAAGATCAAGGGCGTGAACTATTCGATCTCGTCGGCCTGCGCCACCTCGAACCATTGCATCGGCAACGCCTATGAGACGATCCAGATCGGCAAGCAGGACGTGATCTTCGCCGGCGGCTGCGAGGAACTGGACTGGTCGCTCTCGGTGCTGTTCGACGCCATGGGCGCGATGTCCTCGAAATACAATGATACGCCGGCCACCGCCTCGCGCCCCTACGACATCAGCCGCGACGGCTTCGTCATCGCCGGCGGCGCCGGAGTGGTGGTGCTGGAAGAGCTCGAGCACGCCAAGGCGCGTGGCGCACGCATCTATGCCGAAGTGGTCGGCTATGGCGCGACATCGGATGGTTACGACATGGTCGCGCCGTCGGGCGAGGGCGCCGAGCGCTGCATGCGCATGGCGATGTCGACCGTGAAGACGCCGGTCGACTACATCAATCCGCATGCGACCTCGACGCCGGCCGGCGATCCGCCGGAAATCGAGGCGATCCGAAAAGTATTCGGCACCGGCGAGAAGTGCCCGCCGATCTCGGCAACCAAGGCGCTGACCGGACACTCGCTCGGCGCCACCGGTGTGCAGGAGGCGATCTATTCGCTCCTGATGATGAACAACGGCTTTATCTGCGAGAGCGCTCATATCACTGAGCTCGATCCTGTCTTCGCCGACATGCCGATCGTGCGCAAGCGCATCGACAACGCCAGGCTCGGCACGGTGCTGTCGAACTCCTTCGGCTTCGGCGGCACCAACGCCACGCTGGTGTTCAAGCGGATGGATGCGTAACTTCCTTCTTCCTCTTCGCGCGTACGCCAATAGGCCGTCAGGCTACAATCCGAAACGGGGTAGGCATGATTATCGAACCGCGCGTGCGAGGCTTCATCTGCACGACGGCACATCCCGTCGGCTGCGCCACCAATGTCCGTGAGCAGATCGCTTATGTTCTCGGCAAGGGCGCCATTCCGGAGTGCCCCAGGCGCGTCGCCGTGGTGGGCTGCTCGACCGGTTACGGCCTTGCCAGCCGCATTGTCGCAACCTTTGCCGGCGGCGCGGACACCATCGGCGTGTCGATGGAGCGCGAGCCTTCCGCGACCAAGAGCGGTAGTGCCGGCTGGTACAATAACCGCACCTTCGAGCTCGAGGCCGGCAAGAGCGGACGCGCTCCCGTCACGCTGGAGGGCGATGGCTTCTCCGACGAGCTGAAGAAGACCTTCATCGAACGTGTCCGCGAAAAGTTCGGACAGCTGGACCTGCTGGTCTACAGCATGGCCGCGCCGGTCCGCACCGATCCGGTCACGGGCAAGACGTATCGCTCGGCGATCAAGCCGCTCGGTGCGCCCGTCGACATTAAGACGCTCAACACCGAAACCGGCGAGGTCTACGAGACGACCATTGCGCCGGCGAGCGAGGAGGAAGCTGCCGCCACGGTCGCGGTGATGGGCGGCGAGGACTGGAAGCGCTGGATCGACCAGCTCGCGGATGCCGGCGTTTTGGCGCCGGGCTTCCGGACCCTCAATTACACCTATATCGGCAGCGAACTGACCTGGCCGATCTACTGGAAAGGCACCCTGGGTCGCGCCAAGGCCGATCTCGACCGCAAGGCCGAAGAGATCCGCGGCCGGCTCGGCCCGGACGCCGCCCGCGTGGTGGCGCTCAAGGCGGTCGTTACCCAGGCGAGCTCGGCCATTCCGGTGGTGCCGCTCTATGGCACGGTGCTGTTCAAGGTGATGAAGCAGCTCAAGCTGCACGAAGGATGCATCGAACAGATCGATCGCCTGTTCCGAACCCGCCTTGGCGCGGATGCCGAAATGGACGAGGCGAAGCGCCTCAGGGTGGACGATTGGGAGCTATCGCCCGAAGTTCAGACAGAGGTGATGCGGCGATGGCCGCTGCTCACCACCGAAACCCTCGGCGAACTGGCGGACCTTCCGGAATACAAGAGCCAGTTCCTTCGCCTGTTCGGGTTCGGTATCGGCGGCGTCGACTACACAAAGGACGTAGACCCTCGTGTCGTCGTGTGAGCGGCTCGTGAGCCGCTCTACTTTGCATGGGGTTGTTTTCGCGATTTGTATTCGGGGTTCATTCACCCCGCCGCGATCTTTTCTGCGCGCTGGAACGCCGGTCGCGCCGCGCAGCGATCGATATAGGCATCGAACGACGGCCGCGGCGGCACCATCTTGAACGTCCGCACCGCGAAGTTCAGTCCGGAGCCGAGCATGATGTCGGCGGCGGAGAACTTTTCGCCGAGAATCCACGGACCCTTTTGCAGCGCGGCGTCGAGCACGTCGAAGGTCTGCGTCGCACTTCCCCACGCGGCGGTGCTCGCGGGAACTTCGAGCTTGGTGAAGAGCTGGATCAGCGCCGGCTCGATGCAGGAAGGCGAAAAGAACAGCCACTGCAGATAGCGCGCGCGCAGCGGATCGGTTGCGGCCGGCGCCAGTCCGGTTTCGGGATAGCGGTCCGCGATGTACGCGCAGATCGCCGCCGCCTCGCCCAGCGCGGCGTCGCCGTCCCTGAGTCCCGGCACTTTGCCCATCGGGTTGATCGCGAGATACTCGGGTGCCTTCTGCGCACCGGTCGAGATGTCCGTCAGGACGCGCTCATAAGGCAAGCCGGTTTCTTCGAGCAGCCAGATCGCGGAGAACGAGCGGGAGCGGGGCGACCAGAAGAGCTGGATCATGCGGAAAAACCTTTCATCGGCGTGGGACGAACAGCGTGCTGTTTCGCGCGTCTGCCGCGAATTGGCAACGCACTACGCCTGGGACGAACGGGCGGCGCTCCAGCCGACATGTTGGTCAACCGATTTTGGAAGGCCGGCTATTTCGTGCTGACGATCCCGACTTGTGCTGCTTGCGCAACGCCTCCGCCGCGACACAAACCACCTCGGAAATCTGCTGAAGCTGCCCGGCCAGCGGGCTGGTCTTGCGCCAGACCATGCCGATGGTTCGCGCCGGCTGCGGGTCGTTGAAGCGGGCGACAGAGACCGACGCCGAGCGCGTTTCGACCGCCACCGCCATCTCCGGAATTAGCGTGACGCCGATTCCGGCGCCGACCATTTGCACCAGCGTCGACAGCGAACTCGCGTCCAGCACCTCGCGCGGCGGCGACGACTGCATGTTGCAGAACGACAGCGCCTGGTCGCGGAAGCAATGTCCCTCTTCCAGCAGCAGCAACCGCATTTCGCGCAGCGTCTCATGGCTCGGCACCGGCGTGCCCTCGTCCTCGCCCGGACGGACCAGCAGGAAATTTTCCGAGAAGCACGCAACCTCCGTCAGCGACGGTTCCGAGACCGGCAGCGCGACGATCGCGGTGTCGAGCCGGCCCTCGGCGACTTCCTTGATCAGCTTCGGCGTCAGCGTCTCGCGGATGTGGATGTCGAGTTCGGGATGCAGCCGCGCCAGATTCTCGATCACCTTGGGCAGCAGGTAGGGCGCAATCGTCGGGATCATGCCGATGCGCAGCCGGCCCGCCAGCCGGTCGCGCGAGGCGCGTGCGAAATCGCCGAGTTCATCGACCGAGCGCAGGATCTCGCGGACGCGCTGGATGATTTCCTCGCCGAATTTCGTCAGGGTGACCTGGCGCGCGCCTCGCTCCAGCAGCACGCCGCCGAGGATTTCCTCCATCTCCTTGATCTGCATCGACAACGCCGGCTGCGAGATCGAACAGGCCTCCGCCGCGCGCCCGAAATGGCTATGGCGGGCCAGCGCATCGAAGTAGCGAAGCTGCCTGAGCGTCATCTGCATCATCAGGACATCTTATCGGTTCGATCACTAAAATCAACTTTACCTGATGAAAGGCGCTGCTTAGATTGCTTCCAATTCGAACAGGGACGAACCCCTCAGGAGGCAATCATGGACGACAAAACAAAATGCCCGTTCACGGGCTCGCGCGGTCATTCGAACCGCGACTGGTGGCCGGACGCGCTCGATGTCTCGGTTCTGCACCGGAACTCCAATTTGTCCGATCCGATGGGCAAGGCGTTCGACTACGCCAAGGAATTCAAGTCCCTCGACCTCGATGCCGTGATCAAGGATCTCACGGCGCTGATGACGGAGTCGCAGGATTGGTGGCCGGCCGATTTCGGCCACTATGGCGGCCTGATGGTCCGCCTGGCGTGGCACAGCGCAGGCACCTACCGTATCACGGATGGCCGTGGCGGTGCCGGCGCTGGTCAGCAGCGTTTTGCGCCGCTGAACAGCTGGCCTGACAACGCCAACCTCGACAAGGCGCGCCGGTTGCTGTGGCCGATCAAGCAGAAGTATGGCCAGAAAATTTCATGGGCCGACCTGATGGTCCTCGCGGGTAATGTCGCGCTCGAATCGATGGGCTTCAAGACTTTCGGCTTCGCTGGTGGCCGCGTCGACGTCTGGGAGCCGGAAGAGCTGTTCTGGGGCCCTGAGGGCACCTGGCTCGGCGACGAACGCTACAGCGGCGAACGCCAGCTCGCCGAGCCGCTCGGAGCGGTGCAGATGGGTCTCATCTATGTCAATCCGGAAGGCCCGAACGGCAATCCGGACCCGATCGCAGCGGCTAAGGACATCCGCGAGACGTTCTTCCGCATGGCCATGAACGACGAAGAGACCGTCGCCCTGATCGCCGGCGGCCACTCCTTCGGCAAGACCCACGGCGCCGGCGATCCGTCGCTGGTGGGGGCGGACCCGGAAAGCGGTGCGCTCGAAGACCAGGGCCTCGGCTGGAAGAGCAAGCACGGCACGGGCTTCGGCGCCGACGCCATCACCGGCGGTCCTGAAGTCATCTGGACCACGACGCCGACCAAGTGGAGCAACAACTTCTTCTGGAACCTGTTCGGATACGAATGGGAACTGGAAAAGAGCCCTGCGGGCGCCAAGCAGTGGCGGGCAAAGGGCGCGGGCGCCACGATCCCGGATGCGTTCGATCCATCCAAGAAGCATGTGCCGAAGATGCTGACCACGGATCTGTCGCTGCGCTTCGACCCGGCCTACGAGAAGATCTCGCGGCGTTTCCTCGAAAACCCGGATCAGTTCGCGGACGCGTTCGCGCGGGCATGGTTCAAGCTCACCCACCGCGACATGGGCCCGGTCGCGCGCTATCTCGGCCCGCTGGTGCCGAAGGAAACGCTGATCTGGCAGGACCCGATCCCGGCCGTGGATCACCCCGTCATCGGCGAGGCTGATGTCGCCGCGCTGAAGACGAAGATTCTCGGGTCCGGCCTGTCGGTGTCCCAGCTGGTTTCAACGGCCTGGGGGTCGGCGTCCACGTTCCGCGGCTCCGACAAGCGCGGCGGCGCCAACGGCGCACGCATCCGTCTCAGCCCGCAGAAGGACTGGGACGTAAACCAGCCGGCCGAGTTGAAGACGGTGCTGCAGAAGCTCGAGGCGATCCAGAAGGAGTCCGGCAAGAAGGTTTCGCTGGCCGACCTGATCGTTCTCGGCGGCTGCGCGGCGATCGAGAAGGCCGCAAAGGATGCCGGCGTCGACGTCAAGGTGCCGTTCACGCCGGGCCGCGCGGATGCATCGCAGGAGCAGACCGACGTCGAGTCCTTTGCTCCGCTCGAGCCGCGCGCCGACGGCTTCCGCAACTATATCAACGCCAAGAAGCATCAGTTCATGACGCCGGTAGAGGCGCTGGTGGACCGCGCGCAATTGCTGCGGCTGACCGGGCCGGAGATGACCGCACTCATCGGCGGCCTGCGCGTCCTCGGCGCGAACGCCGGCGGATCCAAGCACGGCGTGTTCACCAAGAAGCCGGGCACGCTGACGAATGATTTCTTCGTCAACCTGCTCGACATGGCCACCGTCTGGCAGCCGGCTGCCGACGGCACTTATGAAGGGCGCGACCGCAAGACCAATGCGGCGAAGTGGACCGGCACCAGCGTAGACCTGATCTTCGGTTCGCACTCGCAGCTCCGCGCCTTCGCGGAGGTCTATGCGTGCGCGGACTCGAAGGAGAAGTTTGCCAAGGACTTCGTGGCGGCGTGGACCAAGGTCATGAACCACGATCGCTTCGATCTCGCTGCATAACTTCGGAATTCAAACCGGAAGAACAGAAGGGCGGCCGCGAGGCCGCCCTTTTCACGTCAAGCCGCGATCATACGGCGAGCGTGCCGGCCTTCGCCGCGGCATAACGCTCCGCGATCTTGTTCCAGTTCACCGTGTTCCACCAGGCCTTGAGATAATCCGCGCGGCGATTCTGGTAGTTGAGATAATAGGCGTGCTCCCAGACGTCGTTGCCCATCAGGGCGCGCTTGCCGTCCATGATCGGGCTGTCCTGGTTCGGACGGGTTTCGATCGCGAGCTTCCCGTCCTTGCTGACGGTCACGAACACCCAGCCGGAGCCGAACTGGCGTCCGCCCGCGGCGTTGAAGTCGTTTTGGAATTTCTCCATACCGCCGAGATCGCGGTCGATCGCGGCCAGCACCTCGCCTTCGGGCTTGCCGCCGTTCGGGCCCATGATTTCCCAGAACATGGTGTGGTTGGCGTGGCCGCCGAGATTGTTGCGGACGGTGAACTTGATGCCGTCGTCGAGCGCGTTCAGATTGCCGAGCACATTCTCGATCTTCGCCGTCCCCAGTTGCGGATTGGTCTTGGCGACGTTGTTCATGTTGGCGACGTAGGCCGCGTGGTGGCGGCCGTGATGGATTTCCATGGTCTTGGCGTCGATGTGGGGCTCGAAAACATTGAAAGCGTAATTCAGCGGCGGCAGCGTGAACGGACCGGCTGCAGCGGCCGGCGCCGGGGCGGGAGCCGCTGCCTGCGCGAACACGGTGCGCGGGACCGCTGCCATCGCGGCGATGCCGGTTGCGGCGAACATCAGTTGGCGCCGGGACATGAGTGACATCGATTTCTCCTTACCTGTGGTGGAACTGGATACGCTTCTGTGACGGCACGGTGACGCCGCTGGCGCGACAACGCGACAAAGTTACGGATGGGATCAAAAACCGGTTCGCCGCGGCTGCAGCAGAATCGCACAAGTGTGACGCGTTCGCGGCATTCTACCCCGGCCAGGTAACAAAAAAGGGCGGCCTCCCGGCCGCCCCTTGTTCACATTGTTGCGATGCCTTACTCGCCGGCCGCTTCGCGCTGCGGCGCTTCCGCCTTCTGCTTGGCCTCGAGGTCCTCGCCGGTCTCCTGATCGACCACCTTCATCGACAGCCGCGTCTTGCCGCGGTCGTCGAAGCCGAGCAGCTTGACCTTGACCTTGTCGCCTTCCTTGACGACGTCGGAGGTCTTCTGCACGCGCGCCGAGGCGAGCTGGCTGATGTGGACGAGGCCGTCCTTGGCGCCGAAGAAGTTCACGAACGCGCCGAACTCCATCACCTTGACCACGGTGCCCTCGTAGATCTGGCCGATCTCCGGGTCGGAGGCGATCGACTTGATCCACTTGATCGCGGCCTTCATCGCCTCGCCGTCGTTGGACGCGACCTTCACGGTGCCGTCGTCGTCGATGTTGACCTTGGCGCCGGTCTTCTCGACGATCTCGCGGATCACCTTGCCGCCGGTGCCGATCACTTCACGGATCTTGTCGGTCGCGATCTTGAAGGTCTCGATGCGCGGCGCGTATTCGCCGAGCTCGGCGCGGGCGTTGGTCAGTGCCTTGGACATCTCGCCGAGGATGTGGATACGTCCATCCTTGGCCTGGCCGAGAGCCACCTTCATGATCTCCTCGGTGATGCCCTCGATCTTGATGTCCATCTGCAGCGAGGTGATGCCCACCTCGGTGCCGGCCACCTTGAAGTCCATGTCGCCGAGATGATCCTCGTCGCCGAGAATGTCGGACAGAACCGCAAAGCGCGAACCTTCCAGAATCAGGCCCATCGCGATGCCCGCGGTCGGCCGTTTCAACGGAACGCCGGCATCCATCAGCGCCAGCGAGGCGCCGCACACCGAGGCCATCGACGACGAACCGTTGGATTCGGTGATCTCGGAGACCACTCGCACCGTGTAGGGGAATTCGTGATGCGGCGGCAGCACCGGATGGATCGCGCGCCAGGCGAGCTTGCCGTGGCCGATTTCGCGGCGCTTGGTGCCGCCGAGGCGTCCGGTTTCACCGACCGAGTAGGGAGGGAAATTGTAGTGCAGCAGAAACGTCTCTTTATAAGTTCCGGACAGCGCGTCGATGTACTGCTCGTCCTCGCCGGTGCCGAGCGTGGTCACGACCA
>DAIMKE010000215.1:0-8149 GCA_036721875.1 Bradyrhizobium sp.
CAGCGGGCGATGTCGAGCCCGGCCACAACGCCGGGCTGTCGCGCGCGCAAGACGAGGGAGGCGCGCCTGTCGGCCGGAACAATCGCATCGGCGGTGATGTCGCCGGCCCGCCCGAGGTCTTCGAGCAGGGCGGTTCGAACCAGCGGCTCGTACATGAGGGGCAGAAGCGGCGTAAGTGTCACGGCTGGGCACTCCCGACAGACAGGGATCCGGTTTCGACGATGTCGCGGGCGGTGCCGAAAGCATCGGCAAGGGAGATGAACGACGGCACAGCCACGGGCAGGGCGTCGGGGAAGTCGATGCGATAGTGTCCGCCGCGGCTTTCCTCGCGTCGCCAGGCAGCAACCGCGATCATCAATCCCACCAGCGCCGGATCGGTTGCCGCGCCACGGCCTGTTGCGATCGGATAGAGGCTGCGGATCGCGCGTTCGATGCCGTGCTGGTCGCGGAGAACGCCGAGGCTCTGCGAAAGTATTGGCCGTACCGCGGAAGGGTCGGATGCGGGCGGCGGCGCGGCAACGCGCGCTTTCAGCGGTCCACTGCTCGCACCCTGGACGCTCTCCGCGACCCATCGTGCACAGACGATCGCTTCCATCAGCGAATTGCTGGCGAGCCGGTTGGCGCCGTGCAGCCCTGTTCGGCTGACTTCGCCGCAGGCCCAGAGGCCGGCCACGCTGCTGCGACCCTCGATATCCACGGAGATCCCGCCCATGTGGTAATGCACCGCCGGCCGGACTGGGATCGGATCGGTAGCGGGATCGATTCCGGCCATTTTGCAGAACGCGGAAATGACGGGATAGCGTTTTGCAAATTCCGCTCCTGGATGTTTCCGCGCATCGAGGAACACGCGACGGCCTTCCGTGCGACGACGCCAGACCGCGCGCGCGACGATGTCGCGGGGGGCAAGCTCGGCGCCGGGCTGGTCCGCCATGAAGCGTTGGCCGGTGTCGTCGATCAGGATGGCGCCGTCGCCGCGTACGGCCTCCGTAACCAGCGGCATCGGCCGCTGCGGCCCGTCGAAAGCGGTCGGGTGAAACTGGATGAATTCGAGATCGGAAAGCTGCGCGCCCGCGCGGGCCGCCAGCGCCAAGCCCTGACCAAAACAGCCGGCAGGATTGGTACTGTCCAGAAACAATCCTCCGATCCCGCCGGTGGCGATCACGACGCGGCTGGAATCGATTACCATCGGACCGCGCTCGTTCACTGCGAGCACGCCCTTGATCGCATTATCCTCCACGATCAGGCTCCGCGCCTCGACGCCTTCGAGCAATGTGATCGACGGACAGCGGCGCACCGCTGCGATCAAGGCGCGCATGATTTCACGGCCGGTGCCGTCGCCAGTGGCATGAACGATTCTGTTGCGGCCGTGGGCGGCTTCGAGGCCGAGCCGGAAGGCGCCGTCCGGACACCGGTCGAACCCGACGCCAAGTCTCGCGAGATGTTCGACCGCCGCAGGCGCCGCGTGGACGATGCGGCTTGCGACGGCCTCATCGCAAAGGCCTGCGCCGGCGGCGAGCGTATCGGCCAGATGGAGCGCGGGGTCGTCATCGCTGCCCATCGCCGCGGCCAATCCGCCCTGCGCCCACAGGCTCGACGCTTCCGCCCCGAGCGGTGCCTTCGACATCAGCAGCACCGGTTCCGGCGCCATCAGCAGCGCCGTCATCAGTCCGGCGGCGCCGCCGCCGATGATGACGGGGCGGTTGTTCAGCGCTGAGATTTCAGTGCTCATAGCGCCAGCATCCTTTCGACGGAACGTCGCGCCGGCGCCGCGATCGCCGGATCGATCGTCACCTCATGCCGGCCGCTTTCCAGCGCGTGGCGAATGTTCTTCAGCGTGATCCGCTTCATGTGCGGGCACAGATTGCAGGGCCGGATGAACTCCACATCAGGGTGGAGCACGGCTACATTGTCGCTCATCGAGCATTCCGTCAGCAGCACGACCCGGGGCGGGCGTTGTTTGCCGACGAAGTCTGACATCGCTGCGGTGGAGCCGGAGAAATCAGCTTCCGCCACCACTTCGGGCGGGCACTCCGGATGCGCGAGGATCGTCACGTCAGGGTTATTTTCGCGCAGTTGCCGGACGTCGGATGCGGTGAACAACTCATGCACCTCGCAATGGCCCTTCCACGCAATGATCTTCACGTTCGTCTGTGTTGCGATGTTCTGCGCCAGATACTCATCCGGCAGCATGATGACGCGTTCTGCGCCAAGCGATTCCACCACCTTGAGCGCATTGCCGGAAGTGCAGCAGATGTCGGATTCAGCCTTCACCGCGGCCGACGTATTGACGTAGGTGACGACGGGCACGCCGGGATAGCGCTGGCGCATCAGCCGCACGTCGTCGGCGGTGATGGAGTCCGCGAGCGAACAGCCGGCCGCGAGGTCCGGAATCAGCACGGTCTTTTCCGGATTCAGGAGCTTGGCCGTCTCGGCCATGAAGTGCACGCCGGCCAGCACGATGATGTCGGCGGCGACCTTGGTCGCTTCGCGCGCGAGCAGGAGGCTGTCGCCCACGATGTCGGCGACGCCGTGGAAGATTTCGGGCGTCTGATAGTTGTGCGCCAGGATGACCGCGTTGCGCCCTCGCTTCAGTTCGAGGATGGCGTCGACATCCTCGGCGAAGGTGGCCCATTCGGGTGGCGGGATGACGCGCCTCACCCTTTCATAGAGCGTTGCGGAGCGGGCGAGCGGGGTGGAGCTGAGGTCGGCCATTTATACTCTCCATGAGTATATTATGGCTTATACTTATCCTGAGCATAATCGAAGTCAAGTGCGCAAAATCGGGAGCTTGGTGCCAGCAACGGCCCGTTCGGCCAAAACGGCGTGGCGAAACCGGAACAGCTTGGCCGGCCGGCCGACGGTGTCGGCGGCGATTGCGCCAGTTTCCTCAACGAGTTGCTGCTGCTCCATGAGGCGGCGGAAGTTCTGCTTGTGGACCAGCCGGCCTGCAAGCGCCTCAACACTGCGTTGCAGTTGCAGCAGGGTGAATTCAGCGGGCATCAGTTCGAACACGACCGGGCGGTACTTGATCTTGGCGCGCAGCCTGGCAATGCCGGTCGCGAGGATACGGCGATGGTCGCCGGTCATCGGCCGGCCGGGAATGACTGATGTGGCATCCGCACCGTCACGCACGGCTTCCGGGATCAGTCCGGCTTCGTAGAGCAGCTCGTAACGCTGCAGTACCAGTTCCTCGTTCCATTCGCGCTCGTCGAGACCGAAGGTGATGGCCGCGCGCTGCCAGCGTTCGCGCTGCAGGGCGGCGGTGGATGCGGCCTTCGACCAGGCGCGCAGCCGCGACGCCAGCATCTTCGCGAGTGAAGCCGGCAGATCAGCCCGTTGATCCTCCCACGGGAAATACTCGTACCAGCCGGACCAATGGGCCTCGAGACCCTGACCAACCTGGTCTTCGCGGGCAAGGCCGAGATAGCTGATCGAGATCGAGTGCGGCGACTTGGCATCGCCGGTCCGTCCGCGATCGGCAAACGTATAGAGCTGCTCGACATAGCCGAGCGGATGCCCGGTCTGCGCCTCGACCCACGCTCGCAATCCCGTTTGCAGCGAGCGGTGCGTAAATTCGAACGGACCGCTCGGCAGCGCGCCGCCATTGGCGATGGTCATGATCTTGGGCTCGCCGTCGGTGACGGCGACGAGCACGGCGACGAGGTCTGCCGTGATCGCATTCGCAGAACCTGTGTCCCTGGCTTTTCGCGATGTCCCTGCCACTCGATGGTCCGTTTCCGTTATTGGCGAGAGGCGCCTAGCAATATCCGTACACGCCGCAGGCGTAAGGCAGCCGGTCCCAATAGGGCGTGTACGGGCCGCCGTAATAGGGCCCGTCATAGCTATAGGAATGGGTCGTGCCGTAATAGCCGGGCAGCGTCGCCGAGCCCGGCAGCAGCGGCGTACCATTGATACGCGGCGCGTAGGCGGCGATGCCGACCGGTGGGAACAGCACCTCCGTTTGCTCTTCGATCACAACTGCGCGGCCGCGGCGCACGTAGAGCGGCGCGGCCGGGGCAACCGTGGTCCGGTATTTGTAGTGCGTGCGGGGCAGGCCCGGCGGCAACTGGCCGGCGGCAACGATCGTGGCGCGCCTCGGAGCGGCGGGGTTGCCGGCGCGCTTCGCAGCGGGAGAGCTGTTGGCCGGCTTGGTATTGGCCAGGCTCTCCGCGGGTTTGGCCGTTGTTTGGTTGTCAGCAGGCCTGGCGCTCACCGGCTTGTCGGTCGGCTGGTTGGCGGCCGGACTCTCGGCCGGCTTGGCTGTTGCCGGGCCGTCAGCGGGCTTGGTGGCCCCGGGGCTCTGTGCGGCAGCGGTTCCGGCCGCGCAAATCGCGACAAGGAATGGCGTCATCCAGCGCAGCATGGTTGGCTCCGAATCATCCGAGGGCGGTTCAGAGCCATTTTATGCCGGAACGAGCGTTAACGAGAGGCCTCTGACTTGTGGAGGTTAACGGCGCTGAAGCACCGTCATTTCGGGATGGTGCGATAGCACCGGAACCTCAGGGGTGCAATTGCACCCCGAGGAATCTCGAGATTCTCAGGTGCGCAATTGCGGACCGTAGTTCGATGCTACGCATCGCCCCGGAATGACCAATGCAGCGACGACCTTATGCCGTCAGTGCCTGTTGCAGATCCGCAATCAGATCGTCCTTGTCCTCGATGCCGATCGACAGCCGAACGACGTCGGGCGCGGCGCCCGATTTCACCTTGGCGGCGTCGTCGAGCTGGCTGTGGGTGGTCGACGCCGGATGGATCACCAGTGAACGGGTGTCGCCGACATTGGCCAGGTGCGAGAACAGTTTCAGGTTCGACACCAGGCTGACGCCGGCGTCGTAGCCGCCCTTCAGGCTGAAGGTGAACACTGCGCCCGCGCCCTTCGGCGCATATTTGCGCGCAAGCCTGTAGTACTTGTCGGTTTCAAGACCGGCGTAGTTCACCGAGGCAACGGCGGGGTGGGTGGACAGAAATTCCGCGACCGCTTTCGCATTCTCGCAATGCTTCTGCATGCGCAGCGGCAGCGTCTCGATGCCGGTCAGGATCATGAAGGCGTTGAACGGCGACAGCGCCGGGCCGAGGTCGCGAAGGCCGAGCACGCGGCATGCGATGGCGAACGCGAAATTGCCGAACGTCTCCTGGATCTTGATGCCGTGATATTCTGGGCGAGGTTCGCTCAGCATCGGGTACTTGTTGTCCTTCGACCAGTCGAAGGTGCCGGCATCGACGATGATGCCGCCGAGCGAGTTGCCGTGGCCGCCGAGAAACTTCGTCAGCGAATGCACGACGATGTCGGCGCCATGATCGATCGGGCGGATCAGATAGGGCGTCGCGAGCGTGTTGTCGACGATCAGGGGAACGCCGGCCTTGTGGGCCACTTCCGCGATCGCTTCGATGTCGGTGATGCTGCCGGCGGGGTTGGCGATCGACTCGATGAAGACCGCCTTGGTGTGCGGCGTGATGGCGCGCTCGAAGCTGCCGATGTCATCGGGATCAGCCCACGCCACGTTCCAGCCAAAACTCTTGAACGCGTGGGTGAACTGGTTGATCGATCCGCCGTAGAGCTTGCGCGCCGCGACGATCTCGTCGCCCGGCACCAACAATTGCTGAAGCACGACCAGCTGCGCGGCGTGTCCGGACGCCACCGCGAGCGCGGCGGTGCCGCCTTCGAGGGCGGCGACACGCTCTTCGAGCACCGCGTTGGTCGGATTTCCGATGCGGGTATAGATGTTGCCGAATGCCTGCAGGCCGAACAGCGAGGCGGCGTGATCGGCGTCATTGAAAACGAAAGATGTGGTTTGATAAATCGGCGTCGCCCGCGCGCCGGTGGTCGGATCAGGCTGCGCGCCGGCATGTACGGCAAGAGTTGAAAATCCCGGGGGACGGTCGGTCATTCTATGAGTCCTGTCGTTTGGCTTGTTCAAAAATGCGCGGCATGCTGATCGCAGCCGCCGGCGCCGTCAAGTTGGATGGACCACAAATTGGATCAGAAACGGGCGTACTTCTTCAGGCCGCCTTGTCGAAACAATTATTTTGCATTCAGATTATTTAAGTTCGTTTTTGTTCTTCGCGGCGCGGTCGGATGCCGCAGTCTCGCCGCCGCCGACGCTGGTCCGGTTCAGCGACAGCCGCATGCCCTGCGTCGGGATCGGCGCTCGCTTCGAACTCAGCGTTCGGGAATTGACCCCCATCCACGAAATCTCCGACGACAGCCGTCCGTACTCGATCTTCGGGCAGCGGTTCATCACCACCTTGAGCCCGGCGGCTTCGGCTTGCTCGGCCGCTGCGTCGTCGCGCGCGCCGATCTGCATCCAGATCACCTTCGGCAGCGGCGACAGCTTCAGCGCTTCTTCGACCACAGGCATGATGTGGCTGGAATTGCGGAAGATGTCGACCATGTCGACGGGACGGCCGATATCCGACAGCGCGGCGACGAACGGCTTGCCGAGCAGGCTCTTGCCGACGTGACCGGGATTGACCGGGATCATGTCGTAGCCGCGCTGCGCCAGATATTTGAAGGCGAAGTAGCTCGGCCGCACGTTGACCGGCGACGCACCGACCATCGCAATCGACTTCACGCCGTTGAGGATGCCGCGGATGTAGTTATCGTCGTAGGCGTCGTGGTTCATTTGGTTTTCCGTTCGTCGTTCCGGGGCAATGCGTAGCATCGAACCCGGAACCTCGAGATTCCGGGTTCTCGCTTCGCGAGCCCCGGAATGACGACGCTTGGCGTCGTCACTCATCCCGCCATTTCGGCTCGCGCTTCTCGATGAAGGCGCCGATGCCTTCCTCGGCGTCGCGCGCCAGCATGTTCTCGGTCATCACCTGTGCCGCATAGCGATAGGCGTCGGCAAGGTTCATCTCGGCCTGGCGATAGAACGCCTCCTTGCCGAGCTTGATAGTGTAGGAGGATTTGAGCGCGACCTTTTGCGCCAACGCAATCGCTGCATCCCGTTCGGAGCCGGCGGCGACCACCTGGTTGACGAGGCCGATCGACTTCGCCGTTTCCGCTGAAATCGGCTCGCCGGTCAGCAGCATCTCCATCGCCTGCTTGCGCGGGATGTTGCGCGACAGCGCCACCATGGGCGTCGAACAAAACAGGCCGATGTCGACGCCGGGCGTGGCGAAGCCAGCGGCTTCGGAAGCCACGGCCAGATCGCAGCTCGCCACCAACTGGCAGCCCGCAGCGGTGGCGATGCCCTGCACGGCGGCGACAACCGGCTTCGGCAGACCTACGATCGCCTGCATCATCGCGCTGCAGGCGTCCATGATCTGGGCGAAGTAGGCGCGGCCGCGATCGGCGTCAGTGCGGCGCGAGGTCAGTTCCTTCATGTCATGGCCCGCGGAGAACGCCGGGCCGTTGGCCGCGAGTACGACTGCGCGGACACGCTTGTCGTCGTGGATTTCCTTCAGCGCGCCGTGCAGCTCGGCGATCAGGCCTTCCGACAGGCTGTTGCGCGCCGCCGGCCGGTTGAGCGTGAGCACGGCGATGGAGCCTGCGTTTTCGCGCAGCAGGATCGGCGGTTGCGGCGCTGATGCGCGGGCGGTCTGGGCGGGCATCTATCTAACCACTCGAAGGCTTGCACCCGAATTTTCACTCGGGTTTTTCAGTTGGGCTTTTATGACAACCTAATGTAACAGGCGGACTGAAGCGAGGGCAGGGACGGCATGGCGGCAGCGAAAATGAGCGTGGCTGAACTGGAAAGGTTCCTCCACGAGGAGTTTCCCCAGGCGTTCAGCGACGGCGACATCACCATCGAAAGCGCCGATGGCGAGACCTGCCTGGTGCGCCGGCGCTTCGACGAGCGCATGCTGCGCCCGGGCGGCACGGTATCGGGCCCGACGCTGATGGCGATGGCCGATTTTGCGATGTACGTCGTGCTGCTCTCGGCGATCGGCCCGGTCGGCCTCGCCGTGACCACCAATCTGAACATCAATTTCCTGCGCAAGGGCCAGCCGAACCAGGATGTGCTGGCGGCGGCGAGGCTGTTGAAACTCGGCAAGCGGCTGGCGGTCGGCGAGGTCAATCTGCTTTCGGGCTCATCGCCTGATCCGATCGCCCATGTCACGGCGACCTATTCCATTCCAACCAAATAGGGTTTTTACCGGTATTATTGCACCATATTTTTAAGTCGCTGTTTTTGCTTGTGTATTT
>DAIMKE010000216.1:0-8149 GCA_036721875.1 Bradyrhizobium sp.
GGTTCGTGCTGGTCGGCACCGGCAATCCCGAGGAAGGGGAGTTGCGTCCGCAACTGCTGGATCGCTTCGGCATGTCGGTCGAGGTGAAGACGCCGAACGACCTTCGCTGCCGCATCGAGGTGGTGCGTCGCCGCGACGAATTCGACAGCGATACCGCCGCTTTTACCGCGACGTGGGCCAAGGAAGAGACGAAGCTGCGCAAGGGGATCACGTCGGCTCGCGAGCGGCTGCCATCGGTCGCCGTACCGGACGCATCGCTGGAGCGTGCGGCCAGGCTTTGCATGGCTCTCGGTACCGACGGTCTGCGCGGGGAATTGACGCTGATGCGTGCCGCGCGCGCGCTGGCGGCACTCGAAGGCAAAAAGGCCGTCGGCGACGAGCATTTGCGCCGCGTAGCGCCGTCGGCCTTGCGTCATCGGCTGCGCCGCAATCCGCTCGACGATGCCGGTTCCAGCGTGCGGGTCGACCGCGCCATCGCGGAAGTATTGGGATGACCGCCGCGCTCGCCTGGTCCGATGCGGTGACCGCGGCGCAGTTGTTCGCGATTGATCCGGTCGGCACCGGCGGCATTCTGGTCCGGTCGCGCGCCGGCCCGGTTCGAGACCGCTGGGTGACGATCTTGCGCGCGGCATTGCCGATCTCCCAGCCGCTGAAGCATCTGCCGCTGCATATTGCCGATGGACGCCTGCTCGGCGGCCTCGACCTCGATGCGACGTTGCTGGCGGGGCGCCCCGTTGCCGAACGCGGGCTTCTCGCGGAGGCGGATGGCGGTGTCCTCATGGTAGCCATGGCGGAACGGCTGCCGTCGGCCGCGGCGGTGCATATCACCGCAGCGATGGACGCACGAGAGATAATCGTGGAACGCGACGGGCTTTCGTTGCGGATGCCGGCCCGGTTCGGCGTGATCGCGCTGGACGAAGGGCTCGACGACGAATTTTCGCCGCGATCACTCGGCGATCGCCTCGGATTTCATGTCGATCTGAACGAGATTCCGATCCGGGAAGCCAGTGATTTTGCGATGGATCGCGCAGCGATCTCGGCGGCGCGTGAGCGGCTGTCGGCGCTCAGGGCAAACGCAGAACAAATTGAAGCAATGTGCACCGCCGCCGCCGCGCTCGGCATCGTCTCCCTTCGTGCGCCAATCCTGGCTTTACGCGTGGCCTGCGCGAGTGCGGCATTTGCGGCACATGAAGCGGTCGAACACGACGACATTGCGCTCGCCGCGCGATTGGTTTTGGCGCCGCGCGCGTTGGTGTTCCCGCAGGAGCAGGGGGCAGAACAGCAGGAGCCGCCGCGGGAAAAGCCATCGCCGGAATCCGCCGGTGAGGACAACAACGACAAGGACAATCCCGATATCGATCGCGCCCTCGATGAGGTGATCCTCTCCGCGGTCCAGGCTGCACTTCCGCCTGATGTGCTTGCGGCGTTGCGTGGGTCTTCGATGCGATCGCGCGGGCGCCCGCAAGGCAAAGCCGGCGCGCTGCAGAAATCCAGCAACCGCGGCCGTCCCGCCGGTGTGTCGCGCGGCGAGTTGCGTGGCGGCGCCAAGCTCCATGTGATCGAGACCTTGCGTGCTGCGGCACCATGGCAGCCGTTGCGGCGACGCCAGGCTGCCGCATCAGGCGAGACGTCCCGGCCCCGCATTCTGATCCGAAAGGATGATTTCCGCATTTCACGGTTCAAACAGCGTACGGAGACCACCACGATTTTCGTGGTCGACGCGTCCGGTTCCGCCGCGTTGCACCGGCTGGCGGAAGCCAAGGGCGCGGTCGAGCTATTGCTGGCAGATTGTTACATCCGGCGCGATCAGGTGGCGCTGATCGCGTTTCGCGGCAGCGCCGCCGAATTGCTGTTGCCGCCGACCCGCTCGCTGGCGCGCGCCAAGCGTAGTCTCGCTGGATTGCCCGGCGGCGGCGGCACACCGCTTGCGGCCGGATTGGATGCGGCATTCGCGCTGTCGGATTCAATCCGTCGCAAAGGACAGACGCCGACAGTCATTGTCTTGACCGACGGGCGGGCCAACATCGCCCGCGACGGATCACAAGGACGTCCACGAGCAGAGGAAGACGCGATCAACGCAGCCAGGCAACTGCGTATGGCTGACATCACCACCGTGTTGGTCGATACGTCGCCCCGGCCAGGTGCTTCAGGAGGAGCTTTAGCCAAGGAGATGGGCGCGCGTTATCTACCGATGCCACATGCTGATGCCACGACATTGTCGAAAGCGGTACTGGCGGGTATGGCCTAACGTTATCCCTTGTACGCCCGCACCCGCTTCACCATTTGCTCGACATGCGCGATCGGGGTTTCCGGCTGGATACCGTGGCCGAGGTTGAAGATCAGCCGGCCGGTGGCAAAGCTCGCCAGCACGTCATCAATCGCGCGATCCAATGCTGCGCCGCCGGCAATCAGCACCAGCGGATCGAGATTACCTTGCACTGCGACGCGGCTTTGTACCTTGTTGCGGATCGACATCGGTTCGGCAGCCCAATCGATGCTGACAGCATCCACGCCGGTGGCCTCCACATATCCCGGCAGCAGCGCACCAGCCCCCCTGGGGAAACCGATGATTTTCGCGTCCGGCACCTGCTTGCGTACGCCCTCGACAATCCGTTTCGTCGGCTCGACCGACCAGCGCTGAAATTCGCGGGGCGGCAGCACACCGGCCCAGGTGTCGAAGATCTGCAGAACGTCGGCGCCGGCCTTGAGCTGCCCCAGCAGGTATTGAATCGAGTTCTCGACGACGGTGTCGATGATCTGCGCAAAGGCCTCGGGATGGCGATAGGCCATCATGCGCGCCGGCGCCTGATCAGGCGTGCCTTGTCCCGCCACCATGTAGGTCGCGACCGTCCATGGCGCGCCGCAGAAACCTATCAGCGCGATTTTCGGATCGAGCTCGCGGCGCACGTGGCGCAACGCTTCGAATACCGGTTCGAGTTTGGTAAAGTCGCCATTCGTTGCAAGCGTTCCCACCTTATCGGGCGTATCGAGCGGATCCAGCCGTGGGCCTTCGCTGACCTCGAACCGCACATCGCGTCCGAGCGCGTAGGGGATGACGAGAATATCCGAGAAGATGATCGCCGCGTCGAAGTTGAAGCGGCGGATCGGTTGCAGGGTCACTTCGGCAGCGAATTCGGGTGTGAAGCACAGGTCGAGGAATCCCCCGGCCCTGGCGCGAACTTCACGGTATTCCGGCAGATAGCGTCCGGCCTGGCGCATCATCCAGATCGGCGGGACAGCCTGACGGCGGCCCGAGAGAACCTCAAGAAGGGGTTTGGCGGGGGACAAATGTGTCAAGCGACGTTTCCGTTCCTGGACGACAAGTATGGTTGTCAGTCCTGATACACTGCTGATAGGGTCTTGGCCACGGCGAGATGCGGTCTGGTCCAAAAAAGGAGATGTGCGATGAACGCAGCCGCCCCCGCGATCAGTCCCGCAGTCCTGCGCGGCGCGGATGATCTGCCTGCGCCGGTGTCCGGCCAGCGCCACGAAATTGGCAGTGCTGTTGGCCGGCTCACATATTATTCGGCGGGTCCGGAAATCCCGGGCAAGTTTCCGCCGCTGCTCCTGATTCACAGCATCAATGCCGCCGGCTCCGCTTACGAAATCAAGCCGCTCTACGAGCATTATCGTCGCAGCCGGACGGTCTATGCGCTGGAGCTTCCGGGATTCGGGCACTCGCAGCGCGGCGCGCGGAAATACTCGGTGCGGATGATGACCGATGCGGTCTTGCTCGCGGTCCGGGAAATCCAGGAAGTTCACGGCCGCGGTCCGATCGACGCGTTGGCCGTGTCGCTGTCGTGCGAATTTCTCGCCCGGGCGGTGACCGAGACACCGCTCGCCTTTCGAAGCGCGGCACTCGTCAGTCCCACCGGCTTCCGAAGCCGCGACAAGGATAGCAAATGGCGGAACGGCACCAGGGGGATGCCCTGGCTGCATGCGTTCTTCGAGTTCCCGTTGTGGAGCGAAGGCTTCTTCCGGCTGCTCACCAGCCGCGCCAGCATTCGCTATTTCCTGAAAAAGACCTGGGGTTCGCGCGATATCGACGAAGGCCTGCTGGAATATGACTACCTGACCACGCACCAGCCAGGCGCCCAGCACGCGCCATATTACTTTGTGTCCGGATTTCTGTTCAGCGAGGACATCACCCGGATCTATCATTCGCTGACACTGCCGGTGTGGATGAGCCATGGCGTCCGCGGCGACTTTGTCGACTACACCAACAAGAGCCAGGTCGAAGGCCGCGCCAACTGGACCATCCGGGTATTCGAAACCGGCGCGATGCCGCATTTCGAAGCCGAGGCCGAGTTCATAACCGCCTATGATGCTTTCCTTGCCGGCGTGCCGTCGGCGTTGCCGGCATAAAGCGTCACTGTGTCCGGCCTCGTCTGGAGCAAGGATGGTGCAGACTGGCCCAACCGGGATTGCAGCAGCTTCGTCGAAGCCGCCGGAATCCGTTGGCATGTGCAAAGAATGGGCGAGGGGCCACCGCTGCTTTTGATTCATGGCACCGGCGCCGCGACCCATTCCTGGCGAGGGTTGCTACCGCTGCTGGCGGAAAATTTCTCGGTTGTCGCGCTGGATCTGCCCGGACACGGCTTTACGCAGTCCCCGCCAGGGCATCGTCTGTCGCTGCCGGGCATGTCGATAGATGTCGGCGCGTTGCTCCGCAAACTCGAAATGAGGCCGGAGACTGCGGTCGGCCATTCCGCGGGTGCGGCGATCCTCGCGCGCATGTGCCTCGCCGGCCGCATCGCGCCGCGCCTGCTGGTGGCGTTGAATGGGGCCTTCATGCCGTTCGGCGGCGTTGCCACCCATTTGTTCTCGCCATTGGCGAAATTGCTCGTGCTCAATCCGCTGGTGCCGCGCGTGTTCGCCTGGCAGGCGTCCCATGCAGGGGCAGTCGAGCGATTGATTGCCAATACCGGCTCGACGATTGATCAAGAGGGGGTTGCGCTCTATCGCAAGCTTGTGCGCAATCCCGTGCATGTCGCCGCGGCGCTGCGGATGATGGCGAACTGGAAGCTCGAGCCGTTATTGCATGATCTGCCGCGGCTGGCACCAACGCTGGTTTTGATGACCGCTGCCAATGATCGATCGATATCGCCCGCCGTTGCGCAACAGGTTCGCGAGATTCTTCCCAACGCCAAGATCGAGCGACTGCCCGCCCTCGGCCATCTCGCACACGAGGAGCAGCCGCAGCTCATCGCGCATCTCATCGAGAAATACGCGCACGCGACTGCTGCCGAGCAAGCGGCGACAAAAATGTAAACTGGAATGTACAACTATGGGCTAGGCAACTGTCAAGAAATAATTACAGTAGCCTCATGCTGGATTCAACGTCGGCCCGATCATCGCGCCAAATTCATTCGCGTCACCGGCCGCATGCGGTGGTGATTGGCAGCGGCTTTGGTGGCTTGGCTGCGGCCATCAGGCTGGGTGTCAAAGGCTACCAGGTCACTGTCCTGGAAAAACTCGACGCCCCCGGCGGCCGCGCTTACGTCTACCGGCAGGACGGCTTCACCTTCGATGCAGGGCCGACCATCGTCACCGCGCCCTTTCTGTTCGAGGAGTTGTGGAAGCTGTGCGGACGAAAAATGTCCGACGACGTGACTCTGGTGCCGGTGTCGCCATTTTATCGAATCCGCTTTCAGGACGCATCGCATTTCGACTATTCCGGCGACCCTGATGCGATGCGCCGCGAGATCGCGCGGTTCTTCCCCGGCGATGTCGAAGGCTACGACGCCTACATGAAGGCCAGCGAGGAGATCTTCAAGGTCGGCTTCGAGCGGCTCGGCGACGTGCCGTTCAGCCAATGGACCGATATGGCCAGAATCGCGCCTGAGATGATCCGGCTATCGAGCTATCGGAGCGTCTTCAGCCTGGTGTCGAAATTCTTTCGCGATCCGCGACTGCGGATCGTGTTCAGCTTCCATCCACTCCTGATCGGCGGCAATCCCTTCACGGCGAGTTCGATCTATTGCTTGATCGCATTCCTGGAGCGGCGCTGGGGCGTGCACTTCGCGCTTGGCGGAACGGGGCGGCTGGTCGAAGGCCTGGTCAAGCTGATCGAGGGGCAGGGCGGCAGGCTCCGTTGCAACCGGGAGGTCCGCGAGATCATGGTGCAGAACGGCACCGCGCGCGGCGTGCGCCTCGCTTCCGGCGAAATCATCGACGCCGATCTCGTCGTGTCCAACGCGGACTCCGCATGGACCTACCGGCATCTGCTGCCGTCGTCCGCACGTTCGCGCTGGACCGACCGGCGTATCGAGCGCGCACGCTATTCCATGAGTCTGTTCGTCTGGTACTTCGGCACGCGCCGCAAATACAACGATGTGCCGCACCACACCATTCTGCTCGGCCCGCGCTACAAGCGATTATTGACCGACATTTTCGAACGCAAGATCCTCGCCGATGATTTCAGTCTGTATTTGCATCGGCCGACGGCAACGGATACGTCGCTCGCTCCCGAGGGCAGCGACGCGTTCTATGTGCTGTCGCCGGTTCCGCATCTGCAGAGCGGCACGGACTGGAGTGAAGAGGCCGAAAGATACCGCAGCGCGATTGCATACGAACTTTCCAGCACCATGCTGCCCGATCTGGAAAACCAAATCGTCAGTTCGCGGATGATGACGCCGCAGGATTTTCAGGATCGATTGTGCTCGTTCCGCGGTGCCGCCTTTGGGCTGGAACCAGTCCTGACGCAGAGCGCATGGTTTCGCCCTCACAACAAAAGCGAAGATATCGCAAACCTGTACCTGGTGGGCGCCGGCACCCATCCCGGTGCGGGCCTGCCCGGCGTGCTTTCCTCAGCGCGCGTTCTCGATTCCCTTGTCCCCGACGCTCAAAATCTGCAGCGCTTAGACCTGGTGACCGCATGACCAATTCGCTCGATTCCGCCGACATGGCCGCGTGCCGTGCATTGCTCAAAGGCGGTTCGCGGACGTTTCATGCGGCCTCGAAGGTACTGCCCCGAAGGGTCAGCGATCCCGCCATCGCGCTCTATGCGTTTTGCCGACTGGCGGATGACGCAGTCGATCTGGGTGACAACCGCACTGCCGCCGTAGAGCGTCTAAGGGAAAGGCTCGATCGCGCCTATCATGGTCAGCCGATGGATCGGGCTGCCGATCGCGCATTCGCCGACGTCGTCGCGCGATTTTCGATCCCGCGTGAAGTACCGGAAGCGCTGCTCGAGGGATTGGCGTGGGATGCCGAGGGGCGCCGTTACGAGACGTTGCCGGAGCTATACGCCTATGCCGCGCGGGTTGCTGGCACCGTGGGCACCATGATGACGCTCGTGATGGGGCAACGCACGCCGGAGATTGTAGCACGGGCCTGCGACCTTGGCGTCGCCATGCAATTGACCAATATCGCCCGCGACGTCGGGGAAGATGCGCGCGCCGGCCGGCTCTATCTGCCGCTGGAGTGGTTGCGGGACGCCGGCATCGATCCGGATGCCTGGCTGGCCAAGCCTGAGTTCACCGGCGAAATTTCGGGAATCGTTCAGCGACTGCTCGATACCGCCGATGCCCTTTATGGCCGCGCTACGCTTGGCATCAGGAACCTGCCACGGGCCTGTCGGCCCGGCATCTATGCAGCGCGGGCGCTCTACGCGGAGATTGGCCGAGAGCTCGAGCGCGGTGGGCTCGATTCGGTTTCGCGGCGCGCCGTGGTTTCGAACGATCGCAAGCTCAAGGTGCTGGCGCGGACGCTTTTCTCGCTTGGGACCGAATGGGCACCGGCAAGGAGGCTTGCGCCGATGGCCCAACTCGATGAGACTCGCTTTCTGATCGAGGCCGTAGCGAAGACGCCGATGCACCATCGCGCGCCGGAAGTCAGGTCGAAGCCGATCGAGGATCGGGTGGTTTGGGTCATCGATCTCTTTGCCCGGCTGGAGCAGCGTGACCGGTTGCAGCGTGCGGCGTCCGTTCGATAGGTGGCGATGGCGATGTCGGAATCGGTAACGATCGGCAATGACGACATTGCCGTCGCGGAAAGTCACCGCGCGCAGGCGAAGATCTGGTTCGAGTCCCTGCGTGACCGGATCTGCGCCGAGGTCGAGGCGCTCGAGCGCGAGGCTCCGGCTGAACTTTTCCCCGGGGCACCCGCAACGTTTACCTACAAGCCGTGGAAGCGCACCACCGGCAGC